>CAYSXD010000039.1:0-12899 GCA_964434925.1 uncultured Spirochaetaceae bacterium | reverse complement strand
CAACGTCCCGTTTATGAGAAACAGAACAAACGTTATTTTTACACAAATCCCGGGACAACGACCGCGATGGAATCAAAGGCGGAGAATGATATCTTTTCTGCAGGCGTTATTCTTTCAGAAATGCTTACCGGTGAAGTTTTTAATACTTTTGAAACTTCGGGTTTTCCATCCGGTCTGCCAAAATGGTTAAAGCATCTCATAGAGAAAATGGTAAAAGATCCTGAATCCTTCGAATCCATACAATCTCTTCTTGATCTCTTTCTTGCCAGGTCCCCGGAACACAGTATTCTTGAAGACTCCATTGAAGAAAGGATTGAAGAACACGGCAAAGGGTTTACCGGTACAGGGAAAGACCCTATACATCTCGAAGAACTTCCCACTCTCCCTGGTGATCATGAAAGCAAGAGGAGCGTAAAGAAGGGAAATAAGACTGTTAAACGAATTGTTTCAATTATTACAGCCTTTTTTAAACGTAAAAAACGAAAGAGTGCGCGGCTTTCAGAACCGGTTTTGGTTGAGCAGAATAAGAAGACGGATGAAAATTTAAAGAAATTTGTTCATCTTGAAGATAAGAGTATAAACAGAACAAAAGTAAGGCATTCCGATTACAAAACCACTCACCGAATTAATTTATCCGACAAAGCTGTAGTTGACAGTATTTCCCCCTGGAAAGTTGAAAAAGACCGATATAAGAAGAGAGTGGAGCCAGATCCAGCCTCTGTTCCGAACCATCATGCTTCCCGGCAAAAGGAAAAAGGGAAGTTTAATTCCGATATTAAGGAGCGAAATTACAGCAATTCTGAAAATAAAATCAGAATTCAACCCGAATTTTATCAAAAACCAGGGAACCTGAGCAATTTGAAGAATAAAAAAGGAAACACGGCGAATAAAAATATAGAGCTGCTGAATAAACACCGGGAGAAATCAGACATGGAAATCTTTTCTACTGAACCGCAGGGATTTTCTGTAGATGTGTCGAAAATAAAACATTCCCCAGGCTCCGATGAAGATATTACCGCCGTGGGCATACAGAGGGAAGCAGATTATGAAACTATAAAAGAAGTAAACAAGAGGGGAATTTCAAATAAAAGTATTACTACAGAAAATCAGCAGGAAGATACATTCAATGAAGCGCTGCCTGTTTCTGAAATATCTCCCGGCAAAGAAACATTATTTCAACGTTTTCTGAAATGGATAAAAGCACTGTTTACCGGAAAATAATTCTTTCTACTCAAAATAATATTGATTTTAAATACCTTAAAAGCAAAAAGGCTGCCATTACGACAGCCTTTTATAATGTGTAATACGCTGAAATTATGGCTGTGTCGGAGGGATTTCTTCTTCCGTAAAATTCCCCTTGTTAAGCAGAAGCTCTGGAAGTGCTTCATTAAGATGTTTGGTCATATCAAGGAACTTGCCTCTGATATTATTTGCCTGAGTGGCAACCTTCATAATTTCCATATCCTCAGTTTCAAGCGTTCCGGGATCCATCAGTGAAGCAACCTTATCTAAAATTACAAGAATACTCCTGTTAAGCGGGTCCATCTGGTCTTTATCTTCATCAAGATGTTTGCCAAGATTATTTACGTTTTCCGCCTTCAACGGAAATACCCTGTACCCTTCCAGTGGGTTTTTGTAGGTTACCTCAAGTATACCAAGGAACACAAGAAGACTCTTCGGATACATCCCTCCCCGCTGGTTTTCTTCAAACGCTTTAAAACACTCCGCAAGAATAAAATAATTCGGCTGAATTTCACTAAAAATCATCCGGGGATCGGAATCCCCGAGGAGTGCATCAACAACCCAATGATTCCGCTTTCTGAAAAGATCCAGATAAATCGGGTAGTTATCCGGGTTGATCCCCACCATATTAAGGAATTTTGCAAAATAAACTGTAACATCCACCCCCTGAGGTTCTTTACAGGCCAGCATACTACTTAAAAAACTCAGGCTGAGTTTATTTAAATCTTCCTGCTGCCAGCCCTCTTCTTCCCATCGTCGTGCCATGATGAGTACTCCTTTATCCTATTTCTTCTCTACAGGTTTATCTGAATTCTCATCGGACTGAGGAGCCGCTTTCCCTTCTGCCTGAGCAAGAGAAAGACGTGTCCGCGGATCAACTTCAGGATCCAGAAGCGGCTCACTCTTTAACAGAACTTCAGGAATAATATCAACAAGCCGTTTAGATGAATCGAAGAAGTTATTTCTTATATTATGAGCATGAACAGCAAGATCTTCCATTTCCTCGTCTACATTCTGACCTTCAAGTTCGCTGACTTTATCAAGAACATCAAGAATACTCCTGTTTAGGAGATCATCCTGGCCTTTTTCCTCAAGAAGATGCTTACCCAGGCTGTTTATATCGGCAATTGTGGGAGGATAAATATTGTATCCGTCCAGCGGATTGTTATACGCGGCCTGGAATACTCCAAGAATAATACCAAGAGTTTTTGTATATATTTCAGCGGGATGATATTTTGCAAGAAAGCTGAAACAGGTAGCAACAATAAAATAATTCGGCTGTATGGAGCTCATAAAAAGGAAGGGGTCTCTTGTCCCAAGAAGGGCATCAATAACATGATGGTTTCTTACACCCAGCACCTTCAAAAAAATCGGGTAATTACTGCTCGTAATACCTATGCTATTTAAATAATGCGCGTATGTTAAAGCCGCTTCAACAGCTTCAACGGTTCGCACACCCATAAATCCTTTGAGGAGACTATATTCAATTTGGGCAATCTCTTCCGGTCCCCAGCTTTGTTTTTTCTCAAAAAGTTCTTTCATTATTTCTCTCCTCTGTTATTTAGTTACGAAAACTTTTTCTGCTGCAATTTCTTTGGCAATATAATCTGACTTAACAAGCAGTACCTGTGGAATAATATCTTCCATCTTCTTTCTCTTATCAAAGAAGAAGGTTCTGATATTATTTGCCTGCCGGGCCATCTGCTCAACAGCGGAATCCTCGGAGGTTCCGGCAAGAGAACCCAGTCTGTCAAGAATATTAAGAATACATCTATTGTTAAGGTCATCCTGGCCAAGTTCTTTATTCAGGTGTTTTCCAAGGTTATTTACATCGTTAATACTCGTATTATAAATCCGGAACCCATCTTTAGGTGAGCTGAAAGAAGCCTGAAGAACACCAAGAATAATGGCGAGTGTTTTGGGATATATTCCTCCCGGATGCCAGTTCGTTAGAAGCTTATACGATGTTAAAATAAGATAATTATTCGGCTGAATTGAGCTGAGCAGAAGAAATGGGTCTTTATTGTCGATTAAAGCGTCAATTACCCAGTGATTTTCCACCTCCAGAAGACGTAGAAAAAGGGGGTAGTTATCATTACTCAACCCTGACATTCTTAAAAAGCGGGCATAGCTTATTGCCGCTTCCACTGCTTCTGTTGTACGGCAGCCTATCATTCTTTCAATAATGTTGATTTCAACATTCATTATTGATTCCCTGCTCCAGGCTTCCTCAATTGATCGTTCCTGTTCTTTATCCATCAAAATCCTCCTAGATCTATTTTGCTGTGAAAAACAAATTCATACATTCTATAATATCCTGAAACTACAGTATTATCAAGCTAATTTTTTTTGTCAAACTTTTTTTTATTTTTTCCCCATTTATTTCACTTTTTTTAATGATTATTGACGATTGACCGTTAAAATATTACTATTTCAATACTCAGGGAGTAAAATATGAATAAATATCCATTTTTCGCCGTATTACTATTCATTTTCGCGGCTGGTTCCTCCACCTTTGCGGAAGGTAAACAAGAAGTGCAACCTGAAAATTCCTTTCTAACCATAGCTGTCAGTATTCTTCCTCAAAAATATTTTGTCGATAGAATTGGCGGAAACGAAGTCAAAATAATTGTTCTTGTCCTTCCCGGTGAAAGTCCCGAAACTTATGAACCAACAACAAAGCAGGTTACTGAATTAAGTAAAGCCAGGATCCTTTTTACCATCGGGGTCCCTTTTGAAAAAACGTTTATTCCAAAAATAAAAGCAAATCTTACAAATTTAAAGATCGTTGATACCTCAGCCGGTATTATCAAACGCAAACTGGATAATGGTGCAGATGACCCCCATATCTGGATGTCGCCGGTGCTGGTGAAAAAGCAGGCTGCTATTATTCTTAAGGCCCTCATCCAGGCGGAACCTAGCAGAAAAGATTATTTTACAAAAAACTATACTGCTTTTATACAGGATCTTGAAACAGTTGACAGAGAGCTTACCCGTCTTTTGGCTCCATTACAGGGGAGTACTCTTTTTGTATATCACCCCTCCTTCGGTTATTTTGCCGACAGATACGGGCTAAACCAGGTTGCCATTGAAACAGGCGGCAAAGATCCGGGGCCGAAAACCCTCAGTGCCGTTATTGCAAAAGTAAAAAAGGCCGGAGCCCGTGTCATTTTTGTGCAGCCGGAGTTTCAGCAGCGCAGTGCCCGTGTGATAGCCGAGGTAACAGGAGCGGCAGTAGCGGCAATAGATCCGCTGGCGGAAAACTATCTTGCCAACCTCAGGTCAATAGCACGGGTGCTGACCGGTTCCCTGCAATAAAAGATTTGACATTTTTACACGTCTGTTTATACTTAAGGAATGAACAATAATTAAAGAGGTATGTCATGAATGTACGGAACCGGATGCTTGTCAGTTTTGGAATAATTTTTATCCTGGTCCTGGGTGTGGGCGGTGCATTTGTGTTTGAAAGTATTTTTGTGGATAAACAGGTTGAAACCATTTCAAACAGATACGGCAATTCCAAAAAGCTCAACACCGCGCTGGAGGATATCCTTATTATAAAGGACAGCCTGACCGATGCTTCCCTTACCCACGACAGAGGGGGACTTACCATAGCCGGAAAATCACGAAAACAGGCGGAAAAGCTACTTGATGAAATCATGGAAGATGCTGTAAATACAAACCGGAACGAAATCCAGACTGCTCTCAGCTCCGTTATCCAGCAGCTCCAGGTCATGTACTCCGTCGGGATACGGATGGCAAATTCGTATATAAAAGGAGATACCGACTCAGGCAACCTCAGAATGAAAACCTTTGATGATACGGTAAATAATCTACAACAGGAAACGGTGAAAATAGATTCCATGATGCGTAAACAGGTCAGTGGGGCCATTGGTGCTGTCAAAAACCGGAATGAAATGTTCATTATCTTTACCATTGCTTCTGTCGCACTTGTTCTTATCCTTATTATTATTATTACCTTTGTAACATCATCGTTCATCATAAAACCCCTTTCAATGATGGTAGGAGTATCTCACGATCTTGCGGATAGTAATCTGACAACAAAAACTTCCTACATAAAGAATAATGAACTCGGATCTCTAGGGAAAAACCTTAATAAAGCTGTCGGTTCATTACGGACTACTATAACTGAAATACAAAAAACATCAAATGATACGGTAAAAGTCAAAGATGAACTTGCCGCCAGCACTGAAGAAACATCATCGGCAATCAATGAAATTTCCGCCAATAATCAATCAATGAAGAAACTTATAGAAGACCTTAACCGAAACATCATGGATTCCACCAGTTCTGTTGAAGAAATTACGGCGAACATTGAAAGTCTCGGGAACCTTATCAACGACCAGGCATCTATGGTTATACAGGCCACCGCTTCTGTTACCGAGATGACCGCTTCAATTAACAATGTGGCCGGCATAACTGAAAATAAAAAACAATCAACCGAGGTACTGGTACAAACGGCACAAACAGGAGGGGAAAAACTCGAAATAACGAACAATGTTATAAAGGATGTAGCGGAAAGAGTGGGTGATATTCAGGAAATGATGGAAATTATCAATGGAATTGCCTCCCAGACAAATCTTCTCTCCATGAATGCAGCTATAGAAGCAGCCCATGCCGGAGACGCGGGGAAAGGATTTGCCGTTGTTGCCGATGAAATTAGAAAACTCGCCGAAACGACGGCGGATAACGCCAAAAATATCGGCGGTGTTATTGGCGAAATAACGGCGAATATTGAATCCGCTTTAAACGCAGGGAAGGTAACACAGGAAGCTTTTGATGCTATACGAAGTGAGGTAAAGGAAACAGAAGGAGCTTTTAATGAAATTTTTGCCTCTACGAAGGAACTCGCAGTTGGAGGTGAAGAGATTCTTAAAGCTATGACAAGTCTCACAGATGTTTCTGAAAATATTAAAACAGGCACCGATGAAATGAAGGAAGGCTCACAGCTTGTTTCAAAAGCAATGGCAAATGTGGAACAAATATCAGCAACGGTAACCAACGGGATGGAAGAAGTTGCCCTGGGAATAGAAGAAATATCCCGGGCAGTACAGGACATAAATGAAATGACCCTGAGACTGGGAGGGACCTCCGATAAACTGGATAGAGTAATACAGCAGTTTAAAGTATAGGCAATATTCTCAAAACAATATCAATCCCTGAAAGAATCAGTTCTGTTTTAGTTTGTGAGAGCATTCCTGGCAAATGTAATTACCTGAGAAACATTTGCCACGGAATCTTTGGGTAGCCCTGTTAATTTCGATGGCAGAAACACATTCCCGGGAGCATCAGACCACTGTAAATTACTTGTTAAAAGAACACAGATAACCGTTGTAATTAGATTGCGGTTTAAAAAGTCTACCTGCACGATTATAACAGGCCGTCGGAATCCAGGTTAGGTTTACTATTTCAGCCGCAGCCCGGTAGTTTCTATTATTACCAGTCCGTCCCGGTACAGACCGCCGGCGATCTTTTTAAAGAGCTTCTTACTCATTCCAAGACGCTCCTTTATCAATTCCGGATCACTTTTGTCATGCAGGGGAAGAAACCCGCCGGCTTCTTTAATGGCATCAAGGAGTACATCTCTCGAATCAAGAACGGCAGTATACCCTTTCCGTTTGAGGCTTATATCCAGTTTACCGTCATCCCTTATTTTCGCAATATACCCGGTAAGAACATCTCCCTGTTCCGGTTCCCGGTATCCTTCCGAGCGGTAAACCAGCCCCGGATACTTCCGGTTTACTATTACACTGAACCCCAGAGGAGTAAGCGCATACACTATAAGATCTACCTTCATGTCCTCTTTTAATTCCGATGTATCATGCTCAAAATAAATTTCAAGATCCGTATCGCCAATAATGCCCTCCCCTTCATAATCGGGAACAAGCCGAACAATAACATATTCCCCTTCACGAAGGGGTTTTGTTTGACGACGGTTGGGGAGAAAAAGGTCTTTTTCAATTCCCCAGTCAAGAAAAGCTCCAAAAGACTCAATTGCATTTACTTTCAGGGCGGCAAATTCATTCACTACAGCAAAAGGTTTTTCCAGGGTAGCACCTAGCACATCTTTTGTTTTGTTGTAAACAAAGACAGTCAATTCATCACCGGTTTTTATTTCCAGCGGTGTTTCTCTTTTTGGAAGAAAGATTTCGGTACTTCCGGCATCAAGATAAACGCCTCCCCTGTACTTCCGTTTTATCGGCAGGGTATTGTAATCACCAATTTTCAACATATTATAGACAGTATACACCAATTCATGTTTTACATAAACCATCGGAATCGTTCTTCCGGTATATACACTTGACATATACACACATACCGTATACCATTTTCCCATGAATACAGTAAACGCTTTAAAGGTGCGGAACCGGTTCGGTGAAATTCTCGAATTACTGGACAGCAAAAAAGAACCCATTCTTATTACAAAGGGGAAAAAAATACGGGCGGTACTGATCCGCTACGAAGATTTCCAGACCAGGTTTCTGGACAAACAGGCAGATGAAAAAAAGAAACTGTTTATCAATCAGATTAAAAACCATGCTGCTCTCCCGCTTATTCCGGAAGATCCCCTTGAAACTCTCAGGAAGTTAAGGGGATATGAAGATTGAGATTCATTCTTGACGCCTCTGTAATCCTTAAATGGTATATAAAGGGCTACGAACATCCACATGCAGATTTTATCATGGAAAGACTTGTCGAAGAACCGGAAATTTTTGCAGTCCCTGAACTTTTCCCGTATGAAATCCTTTCAGTGCTGTACAGACATCACCCGGCTGCACAGAAGATTTTTGATCAGGATATAAACAGAATACTTCATTCAGGCATACTGCGGTATCCGATGACAGAGAATATCTACACCCGGGCAGACCGGTTTATAAAAGCCGGTTTAACCGGTTATGATGCGGCATACGCCGCGCTTGCGGAAGAACTGGATGCACGGTGGCTGACTTTTGATTCAAAAGCTCACCGGTGTATTAAAGACTTCAACCTTTCAGTTGATCTCTTTCATGAGGGGATGGAACAATTCCTGTAAATTCGGTACTCTCATATAAAAATAAAAGCAGGTATAAAAATGGACAAACTGAAAAAATACGCACAGGTAATTCTGGAAATGGTAAATCTTCAGGAGGGTCAGAACCTTCTGGTCAGAACAGAGCCCGTGCACTGGAAATTTGCCGCGGTAATAGCAGCGGAGGCATACAAAAGGGGAGCCCGCTACGTGAGGGTAGACTCAAACGAAGTTGAGAACCCCTATCTTTACAGGGCGCGGGTGGAAAACTCAAAAGATGAATATTTATCCTATGTCCCGAAATTCAGAACAGATATGGATAAGACCATGCTGGAGGAGAAATGGGCACTGATTGCCCTTAAAGGAGAGGAAGATCCTGATTTTTTAAAAAACCTTGACTCAAAAAGAAATTCTGCAATTGCAAAGGCAGTGGCAGAAGTACGGCGTCCTTTTTCCAGGGCTGTTCAGAATAATGCAATTCAGTGGCTTGTCGTTTTTGCTCCCAGCGAAAAAGCAGCAGCAAAAATAATGAATACTCCCGCCTCCCCCGATACTCTGAAAAAATTCTGGGAGGTCCTTACACCGATTCTTTACCTTGACCATGATGATCCTGCTTCCAGATGGAAAGAAAACAGTATGGAACTTAAAAGGAGAGCAGGGATACTTAACAATCTCAAGATAAAAACCATACGGTTCAGAGGACCCGGAACTGACCTTAAGATAGGGCTTAACAAAAAAGCGGTATGGAAAGGGGGCAGCTCAACCACGACAAACGGAGTTGAGTTCTCTCCGAATATCCCCACCGAAGAGGTGTTTACGACACCGGACTTCCGCACTGCAAACGGAAGAGTGGCTGTAACCCGTCCGGTGCTTGTTCCTGTCCTCGGGAAAATAATGGAGGGAGCATGGATGGAGTTCAAAGAGGGAAAGGTTGTTGATTTCGGCGCGGACAAAGGAAGAGATGTTCTTGAAGAATATTTTGCCATGGATCCTGCAGCAAGATATCTAGGCGAAGTTGCCCTCGTTGACAGTAACTCCCCGATTTTCCAGTCGGGCAGGGTTTTCTACAACATTCTTTTCGATGAGAATGCCTCATGCCACATAGCCCTTGGCGCAGCATACCCCGAATGCATTGAGGGAGGCGGCAATATGAGCGAAGAAGAATTAAGAAAAGAAGGCGCAAACAGATCCAACCTTCACACCGATTTCATGATTGGGTCACCCGATGTGGACGTTTCGGGAGAAACATGGTCCGGCGAAACAGTAGAAATTATCAAGAAGGGATTCTTTACCATATAGTAACATTTTACACCATCCTGTAACAGATTTTTCTCTTACCACCTTGATTTTCAGGGCTCCCGTATGTATATTTAAAGGTACCGACATACATGACGGAAGAGGGGAACTGTTTTTAATGATCGTGACAGATTCGGTTTTAACATGCGGGAATGTTGCCGCTTCAGGAACGCATCACCCCCGCTGTAAAGCAGAATATCCCTCCGGGGGACTGCTTTGCTGAAGTCTGGCAATGCCTGTTTTTCATTAGGTTCCCTGTCGCTTCAGTTCAGGCTCACTTTTTTTTTACTCATCATCGGGTTCAGCATTGGTATTATTGCCTCCTTTTTATTTGCTTTCGAATCCACTCAGGATCTTCTTCATACATTTACGGATACCGAGACGAACCCTGTTGCCAGCTACAATACCACCAACCAGAATTCCGACTGGATCTACAACTTTTTTAAAATTAATTTTCCCGATATGAAGGAAGCTGCGGTTACACTGTTAAAGAAAAACATCCCCAAACTGTACAGGGACAGTATCAACTATGTATTCTACTTTTCACCGAAAGGTCTCAACAGATGGAAAGTTCTTGGAACAACCTTTCAGCAGATTAAAAACCACACCGATCTGGAAAGGGAAATACTTTCAAACAGTACCCGCATAAAGGAACAGCGGATACTGCAGATACCTCCGCCATCCTTTTTGAAATTATTTTCCGTTCATAAAATTTTTCTCTATATTTCCAACCCGAATGACCGGTACGAATACATCGTGCATACGGAAATAGACAGCAGGAGCATTCTTTATGATACACTCAAACACAGGAACTTCGGCCTTAAACTTGTTCTAACCGCGTTCTTTCTTTCCCTCCTTCTCGGCCACATTCTGGCAAAGCATATAACCACTCCAGTCAGAATAATATCGGACTCTCTGGAGCAGCTTTCCAGAGGTAACCTGAACATCCGGTATAAAACAAAGAGAAAAGACGATATAGGGAAAATGGCCGCAGCAATGAACGAAATGGCTATTGCAACATCCTACAGAATCAAAACGCTGCACACGCTGCATAAAATAGATCTGGAAATTACCTCTTCCGATTCCCGTTCGATACTTTTGAAAAAAATAACCATTTCAATTGCCGAACAGTTTCCCGATGCTTTTGTGGATATTCTCGAGAAAGGGACAGGAGAATATAAAAGCACTGTCATGTCTTCGGGTAATGTATTCCCGTTCTCCCTGCTGCCGGAGAATTTTCTGGCGAACTGCCATACTTTCTATGATCTGGAAGAAAATGATTTAAACGCTGTAAGCAGCATGCTTTTTCACGGTGCCGCTGTCAAAACGGGTTTTACCATTCCCATTATCCAGCAGGAGCAGTTCAAGGGTGTTCTTGTTGTTGTGATGAAGCGGGACGTTACCAAAAAGGATATAAGCGCGTTAACACTCATTGCAGCCCAGATCGGTGTTGCCCTGCGGAGCATAGAAGAGGTGAACGAGAAAAAATCCATGTATTTTGCGCTCGTCCTTTCGCTGACAAACAGCGTCGATATAAAATCAAAGTGGACGGCAGGACACAGCAGCAGGGTAACAGTGCATGCCCTTTCCATCGGAAAGAAGCTTAAGTTCGGCAAAAAGACTCTGGAAACCATACGAATCGCGGCCCTTCTCCATGATGTCGGCAAACTGGGAATCCCCGAGAATATTCTGAACAAACCGGACAGGCTCACCGAAGAAGAATACGCGTTTATAAAAAAACATTCGGCAATGGGAGAAAAGATCATCAGCAGGGTTCCGAACTTTGAAATGGTAACACACGCTGTCCGGAGCCATCATGAACACTGGGACGGCGGGGGATATCCCGACCGGCTTTCAAAAGACTCAATCCCCATTATAGCGCGGATCATTACCGTTGCGGATGTCTGGGACGCCCTAACTGCGGACAGGCCCTACAGGAAAGGCTTTCCGATTCATGAAGCACTAAAAATCATGAAATCGGAACGGGGAAGCACGTTCGATCCGGCACTTCTTGATATATTCCTGGAAAACATACAGGAGAATAATACCTGAAAGAACTGCGGTGCCTGTTCCGCATGAAGATCGTAACCCCTCAGACGGTAGTATTCATCCACCAGTTTCCGAAATTCATTACGCTTCGGAACACGCTCCTCTTTACCGACGGGATTTGTAAAGAACAGTTCAGAGAGCCAGTCATCTTCCGAAAGATCAAACCCGAGGGTTCCTTTTACAATTTTATTCAGTTCATCATAATAAATAATATCCCGGAAAAATCTGCACAGAATAAGGGTATCGTAGATTGTCACCCGAAGGTGGCAGGCATACACCCTGATTTTCATGTTTACCCCGTAGTAAAAATTTTCAACGTCTGTATTTTTTAATACCCTCGTCATACAGATCCCCGCCGTAACAGTCATTAATAACAATAACCGGCATGTTCTTTACCGTCAGTTTTCGCAGCGCTTCCGTGCCAAGATCATCAAATGCTATTACCTTAGATTCAACAATTGAACCGGATATAAGAGCAGCTGCTCCTCCCGTCGCACCGAAATACACACCGCACGATTTCTGAATAAGCTGCTTCACTTCCTCAGAACGCGGCCCCTTGCCAATCATTCCCCGCACTCCCATTGTAAACATGACGGGGACAAAGGGATCCATCCGGTAGCTCGATGTAGGCCCGGCTGCACCGATAACCCTTCCTTTCGGTGCAGGGGAAGGCCCAACATAGTAAATAACAGATCCTGCTGCATCAAAGGGCAGTTTTTCCCCTCTGTCAAACATCCGGACAAGCCTTGCATGCGCTATATCCCGTGCAGTGTAGATTGTACCGCTTAAAAGCACTTCATCACCTATTCTTAATGTTTTTATGGCATCCTCATGTAATGGAGTTTCAATCCTCTTTACCATTTTCTCCACCTTACAAAATCTTTGTCTTCACTCTGGCAGCATTACACTGAATATTTACCGCAACGGGAAAGGTGGCAATATGCCGGGGGAATACTTCAATAAAGAGCTCAAGTGCAGTGACTCTACCGCCAAGACCTGCTGGTCCTATACCCAGTTTATTTACCTCTTCAAGCCAGGTTACTTCCATTGCGGCAATTTCCGGGTCTGCATTTCTTTCGCCTATTTTTCGCAGCAGTGATTTCTTGGCCAGATAGGCAACATAATCAAACGTTCCGCCGACACCTACACCGACAATTACCGGTGGACACGGATTTCCGCCCGCCAACTGAACTGTTTCCAGAATAAAATCCTTTACCCCCTCCACCCCACCAGAGGGTTTCATCATTTTTATCCTGCTCATATTTTCAGACCCTCCCCCCTT
>CAYSXD010000038.1:0-13002 GCA_964434925.1 uncultured Spirochaetaceae bacterium | reverse complement strand
CTCCGTCACCTCTTCCAGTAATAGTCTCCGTCACCGTAGCGCCGGTGCTGTACGGCCTCATACACATGTTCCTTTTCTGTTTTCTCCTTACCCTCCAGATCGGCAATGGTACGCGCAACCCGTAATACCGCGTGGCAGGCCAGAGTTGAAGGCCTTAGTTTTTCACAGGCTTTCATGAAAGAGGATTGCCCCTTTAGAGAAAGATTGACGTATTTAAGAAGGCTTGGTACCGGTATACCGGCATTCTTTTTAAAACTGCAAGCGGCATACCGTACTTTTTGAATCTCCAGTGCCTTTTCAACTCTCCGGCGTATAACACTGCTCGGTTCCCCCTTACCGTTCATCTGTTTCCCCTTCGTGGCCCACCGGGAAGGTATTCTAATATCCAGTTTATGAGTAAATGGCCCACTGTACTTTTCCCAGTGTTTTCTAATTCCCCGTACCGTACAGAAGCAGACATAATCTTTGCTTCCCAGTCTTCCGCAGGGACAGGCCGGTATAGTCATTATCATCTGGGGATCAGCCGGACAGCCGTTATAATTCGGTGTATCATAAAACCAAATTCCCCTATGGGCAGGTAACACATCTCCCGGACAATTAGCTTTTCCGCCACCTGGAATATTTTTACCGGAATTAGAATATTTTAGTATTCGGCTTACCGCACAGGGTTCAATCACCGATACATCAGGAAGAATTGAGGGAAAAGTAAATGCCGCTGTTGTTTTACCGCTGCCCGGAGGACCAAAGATGAGAACATGGTGTCCCCCTGCCGCGGCAACTTCAAGTGCCCTCTTCAGAAATATACTGCATTGTAAATCTTTGAAATCCAAAAATCTTTTTACCATATCCTGTATTTCCATACAGGATATATTGCTCTAGCGCTTCAATAAAAAATAGAATTATAAAAAATTTTCCCTCTCTTTTTTTACCAGAGCATCACATACTTCATTAAGGGGATTCCCGGCATGGCCCTTAACCCACTTCCATGTAACATTATGTTTATCAGAAAGCTCTTTCAATTTCATCCATAATTCTTTATTTTTTACCGGCTGTTTTGAAGCAGTGTTCCATCCGTTTTTAATCCAGTTATGAATCCAGGAAGTTATACCGTTTTTCACGTACTTTGAATCTGTATATACTTCTATTCTCATGTTGTCATTTCCCGGGGATGAAACCTCTTCAAGGGCCCGTATAACGGCAGTCAGTTCCATTTTATTATTTGTCGTCTGTGGGTCACCGCCCGACTTTCGAACCTCATGTGTACCGGAAGAAAGAACAAAAGCCCATCCGCCCGGTCCGGGATTACCTGAACAACCACCGTCAGTATAAATCTCTAAAACCGAATCTGACGGGATACTCTTTCCTTTTTCTATCTCTGCAACAATGGATACAATATCACCAATGCTTTTTCCCGTTATAAATCTTTTATTGTGAATTTCTTCATCAATTTTTTCATGCTGCCAGTGGGAGTTCCCCGGTATATGCACAGCCCACCCTCCCAATTCCAGTACAGGAAGAATATCTGATCTCAATGAATCCCCCACCATTATAAAAGCAGCGGGATCTATAGATACTCTTTTAAAAAACTCACGGTAATTATCAACTGTTTTACCACTCATTATCTCTATGTGAGAGAAAGAATCTTTCAACCCGGAATGGGCAAGCTTCCTTTTCTGATCGAGAAGATCGCCTTTTGTGATAAAAAAAAGTGTATAGTCGAGAGAAGCAAGTTCAGAAAGAGTATCCTCCACACCTTCAAGAAGCAATACAGGCTTATTAATCAATTCTTTTCCAAGACCAATAATCTTCTCTACTTCTTTTCCTGATATTCTATTATCACTCACCCTTAAAGCAGTCTCAATGAGAGAAAGAGTAAAACCTTTAGCTCCGTATCCAAACAGCTCAAGATTTGACATTTCCGTTTGAAATATCTCACCTTCCAGATCATCACCTTTGTACCAGGGGTTTACAATCTTTAATAATTTCTGCTCAGCTTCAAAGTAATTAATTTCATTCTGCCAGAGGGTATCGTCAGCATCAAATCCTATTATCATCTGGTTTTCCTTTTGTATCTTTTTAATGGTCATTTCTTATATGTCTTTGTTCGTGCAAACGAAAAAAATATGAGCATCAGCAGGAATATAATGGAAATTTCAGCTGCAAGAGCATACGAACCCGAAAAATCTCTCAGCGTTGAGAATAAAAACGGACCCAGAGCACTCCCTCCCACAGTCCATCCCATAGCGTAACCGGAAACTGCTCCAAGATGAGTTTTACCAAAAGTTTTTATCCATGCCATATTTAAAAGGACGACAAAGCCTCCGTTTGAAACCCCGAGTCCTCCTATTAACAGAGCGGTCGGTAGTCCAGGAGCCAGAAAAATCAATGCTGCGGCAGCACATATCATACCGAGTAATTCCGCCAGGAGAATTATCTTCAGATTGATATAATCGGACAATACACTTCCTGCCGTCTGGCTTAAAACAGCAATAATTGAAATAGGAATAAAAATGGCTACAGCGGACGAGCGTCCAATTCCGGCATCGGAAAAAATAGAAACAATATGAAAGGTAAAGGCCGTATTGAACAGAGCAAAAAAGGCAATGGCTATATTATAGCTCCAGAACTCTCTCGTTCGGAGTGCTTCACTTAGGGTCCTGTCAACAGGATTATCTTTTTGCGGCGGGTTTTCCGATATGTTCTTACTGCCGGCTGCCTGTACCGCTTCATTGTCGGAATCCGCTTTTCGATCCCTGAAAAATATCAATACAATGAAGATGGATCCTAATCCGAGAATTGCAGCAATGGTCCTCCATGCCCATCGCCAGTCATGAGCGGCAATGAGAAAGTTAAACAACTTCGGTGCCAGAGAGAATCCAAAGGTAATAAATCCTCCCATAATTGCTATAATAAGACCACGGTTTTTATCAAACCATTTTAATACCATATTTCTGGAGACCATTGCCAGTATACCCTGACCGAAGAACCTTAGGTTAAAAAACCCAAAAGTAAGAAGGATAAATGCCGTTGTCCCTGGTTTAATAAAACCAGTAACGGGTACTGTATTCTTAATAGAATCGATAAAAGACAGGTACACAAGAATCAGGGCCAGAGCTGATACCGCAATGAATGCCGTAATTCTGGCACCGTGCCTGTCGTAAAACTTTCCCACTCTCCCGAGAAGCAGAGCACTGATAATGGTTCCTATCAAATAGGTAGTGGAAACAGCCGTACGGGATATTGAAAGATTTGCTATAAGAAAGTCGGTAAAAACCGAGACACCCATTGTCTGGCCGGGGATGCTCATGATAACACCGATAGTTCCGGCAATTAATGCAATCCAGCCATAGCTGAAAGGAAGGCGCGGGAGTATGTGTCGTCTGTTAATTCTGTTTAGCAGTATCATTTGAGCTAAGACTCTACCATGGCAGCACTATCTATTCAATCAAAAGGAAGCAGTGCACTCCAATAAGATGGCCGAATTTTTTCAGATGTTTGCAGGACTACTTTCCTTGACCTGTTTGTACAGCTGCCTAACTTCATTTGCCCTCTCAAGAGGTACCTCAACATGACCCCAGCCCTGGTTTAGCTGATACAGACCGTCAAAGGCTGTATCATGGTATGTGACAAAAACACTGGGAATCTCTTTTTCCTTTAAAACGGAACGAAGAAAATCAGCTTCAATTTCCTTTTCTATTGGAATAACATTCTCTCTCGGTTTTACCGGAAACATAGAGCCTCCTTTTTCTTTTTGGAGTATACCATTATTAGCGTAAAACATGCAATTTCCTTTTGAAAAACATATGTCTGTTTTTTTAACTTGACTTTTCAGGACGTTGTTGCTAAATTTAATTCACTACAACGTGTATCCGGGGATGGAGTCCCCCCCCCTTGCAAATTACCCTGGCCGGGTTGATGACTCCTGCCACTCATGAAAGTGTAGTGGAGGGGTTGTTTATATACTGAGGTAAATCCGCTTCAAAGCGGTTTTTTTGTGCCAGTGTAACGGCTTGGAATATTACTTATTAGGAGGATTCCACATATGCGCCCGGATACTGTATCTTTTTCCTCGGAGACTTCCGGTATTACAACGCCTGTTACTTGCAGCAGAACAGTTTCCGCTCCGGATTTTCAATCCATATTATTTAAAGAAAGGGAAAACAGCGGAGAAAAAAGAATATTTAATAATAATGCATTGCCTGTTCCATCCTTTTTTGCAGATTTAAATCTTGATCAGATTATAAATACTATTACTGCCGGAAGAGAAGAATATAATTTAAAAACCTTTTTTTATACCTCGTTGAATGATATTGCAACAATAAAATACCGGCAGGAAATAACTCATGATCTGGAAAATGAACTACTGTTTGAAAATATAAAATCATTCACACAAAAAATGGTTACAATTCGAAGGTATCTTGCATTGGTTGAAAAACTTTACTACAAATATCATAAAGAGGGCTGGTTTTTAGAGGCAGCGGATATGTATTGTGATGCTGTCAGCGACCTTGTCAGCGATCTATCCGCTGCATACCTGAAATCGCAGGGGTTTTTGGCTTTCCGTGAATACATAACAAGCTATGTAAATTCCAATATTTTTTTAACGCTATTGTCGGAAACTAAAAAACTTAAATCCGATTTAGCAGATGTAAAATACTCTGTTCTTCTAAAATCCAACGGAGGCAAAGTTCAAAAGCTTGAGGACGAAACCGACTACAGCATAGATGTGGAAAATACATTCCAAAAATTCAAACAGGGTGCGGTAAAAAACTACACAGTCAAGCTTACCACAGGTACAGGAATGAATCATGTCGAAGCTAAAATACTGGAACTTGTTGCAAGGTTGTATCCGGAAATATTCTCAACTCTTGATAATTATTTCATAAATAATAGAGATTTTCCGAATAAAAAAATTAATACTTTCGACAGGGAAGTACAATTTTACATTTCCTATCTGGACTATATTTCAGTTATAAAAAAGGGCGGATTGGAATTCTGCTACCCGGAAGTTTCAAATACGGATAAAGATATTTTTTCATCTGAATCGTTTGATACGGCTCTTGCCCATAAATTAGTTACCACGGGTTCACCGGTTGTAGTAAATGATTTTTATATGAAGGACAAAGAACGTATACTTGTTGTATCCGGGCCGAACCAGGGCGGTAAAACAACCTTTGCGCGTACCTTCGGGCAGCTGCATTTTTTGGCAAGCCTGGGGCTTCCCGTTCCCGGCAGAGAAGAAAAGCTTTTCCTTTTCGATAAGATTTTTACTCATTTTGAAAAAGAGGAAGACATTAACAATCTCCGGGGAAAACTACAGGACGACCTGATTAGAATTCATGATATTATTAAAGAAGCCACATCGAACAGTATTATAATAATGAATGAAATATTTACATCCACTACACTGAAAGACGGTATATTTCTAAGTAAAAAAATAATTGACAAAATAATGGAACTGGACTGCGAATGTGTTTTAGTAACTTTTATGGATGAATTATCTTCTTTAAGCGGTAAAACGGTAAGCATGGTCAGCACTGTAACACCCGATGATCCTACGCTACGAACATACAAAATCATGAGAAAACCTGCCGACGGACTTGCATATGCGCTTTCAATTGCTGAAAAATACCGGCTTACTTCCCGTTCTTTAAAAGGTCGTATAAAGCCATGAAAGCTTATCTTATGTATAAAGATCACGATTTTGATTTTAAGAACAAATTTCCGGTGGATAAAAAGGAACTAATACAAGACCTTGAATTGAATACGCTGTTCAATGCAATGGCACGTGACGATGACTTTTTGTTGGAAATAGCAAAAAAGGCACTTCTCTCCGGTTTACGTAATCCGTCTGAAATATCCTACCGCCAGGATATTCTTAAGGACTGTATTAATAATCCTTCTGTAATAAGGGATATCTACAGTATTCCATTGGAATTGATTAAAAAAAAGAGGAAACACTGGCTGGGCATTTTTAGCAGACGCCCTGGTGTCATTCTGGATAGTTCAACAAGAATGCTTGCGATGCTTGTAGAACTATTAAAAAAGTTAAAAAATATTGCCGATGAGCATGCGGATAAGTTCAAGTCGGAAGGGTTTAAGACCTTTTTTACGATGATACAAAAAGAACTTGACAATGAGTACTTTGATGTTATTGAAAAGCACCTGAAGAGACTGAGATTCCCCGAAGGAGTTTTGGTAAGTGTTGAATTAGGGAAAGGTAATGAAGGTAAAACCTATGTACTTCGAAAACCGAATGGTAAAAACGGCAATTGGTTAAAACGTATTCTCTCCATAGGTAAGCCTTCCTACTCCTTCTATATTCCTCCCCGCGATATACATGGTGCTGAAGCTTTGTCGGAATTAAGAGACAGGGGTATTAACACTGTTGCAAATGCTCTGGCGCAATCAGCTGATCACATAGACAGTTTTTTTGAAATGCTGCGAGCCGAATTAGCCTTCTATGTAGGTAGCTTAAATCTATATGAACAGCTCAGTCAAATGTCGGCCCACACATCTTTTCCCTTTCCTGCCGATCCCTCTGAACAAAGACATGCTGCTAAAGGATTATACGATCCGATCCTTGCACTAACCGTAAAACACAAGGTTGTCGGTAACAATTTACAGGCGGATAATATTGGTTTTGTGTTAATTACAGGAGCAAATCAGGGCGGAAAGTCAACCTTTTTGCGAAGCATAGGTATTGCTCAATTAATGATGCAGTGCGGCATGTTCGTAGCAGCCGAGTCTTTCTCCGCAAATATCTGTAATGGCCTCTTTACCCACTACAAAAGGGAAGAAGACTCTGCCATGGAGAGTGGAAAGCTAGATGAAGAACTCAAACGGATGAGTGAAATTGTAAACAACATAAGAGTTAATTCACTTATATTGTTTAATGAATCCTTTGCCGCTACTAACGAAAGAGAGGGCTCTGAGATTGCAAGTCAGATAGTAAATACCTTATTGGAAGAGCATATTAAAGTTTTTTTTGTTACACATCTATACGAATTTGCCCATGAGTTTTCCAAAAAGAAAGTGAAGAACGTCATTTTTATCCGTGCGGAAAGACGGCCCGACGGGACAAGAACATTTAAGCTGATAGAAGGAGACCCGCTGAGTACCAGCTACGGCGAGGATCTGTATAAAAAAATATTCGTAACAGATGAATTAAATTCACAAGGGAAATTATTAAAGTAGCCGAAGCAATATAGTATTCTGATTTCTGTTCTATCTGCTGTCTGTCAATTTCTATCCGGGCGCTTGCCGCGACTTTACCTGTTTAAACCTTGCTACAGGGCAGCTCTGTATTCTATAATTACGCATTATGAGAAACGTCGCTATTATTGGTGCAGGCCCCACGGGATTGTTTGCATCATCACTTCTTATCGATGAGGGATATTCGGTTGAATTATACGATCAGAAAAAGCAGGCGGGTCGAAAACTTCTTCTGGCAGGAAAAAGCGGCCTAAATATTACCCGGAAAATGGAGCCCTACACATTTTCAGAGGCTTACGGCAGCAGACAGGATCAGATGCTGCCTGCCCTTACCCTTTTTTCTCCTGCTGATCTCCGCCTCTGGCTGAAAAACCTGGGAGTGGAAACCTTTACTGGCTCGACAGGGCGTGTTTTCCCTGTTTCTTTCAATGCTGCCGGCTTACTGTCCCTCTGGACGGCGTCTCTTCTTTCCCATAAAAATTTCACATTCCATCGGGAACACCGCTTAATAAAAATAGAGAATGGTTCTTTATATTTTAAATACAAAAATAACGTTCTTACGAAGAAAGCTCCCCTGCTTGTTTTAGGGCTGGGAGGTGCCAGCTACCCGGCTACCGGATCAGATGGCCGCTGGCGGAAAATCTTTCAAAAAATTGCTATTCAAACAATTCCCTTCAGACCAATGAATTGCGGCTTTGAGTGTTCCTGGTCTTCTCCCTTCAAAAAAAAAGTCAATCATTCACCTTTAAAAAATATAAAACTGAACTTTGGGCACCTGTCCGCACGCGGCGAGACGGTTATTACATCCTACGGAGTGGAGGGAGGTCCTTTTTATCAGTTCAGCAGAGAAATACGAAACTGTATCGAAAAAAACGGAAGGGCTGCCGTCTCAATTGATCTGGCCCCTGATCTGACACAGGAGGATATCCTGATTCGATTAAACCGTAAACGTGGGAAGAACAGTCTTGCCAATCATCTGCGAAAACAGCTGCATCTCACTCCGGTTAAACGGGAGTTACTGAAGGAACTGACCGAAAAACCCATTTTTAATAACTTTGCTCTCCTGGCACAAACAATAAAACACCTTCCGCTCAACCTTCAGAGGCCGAGACCTATGGAAGAAGCTGTTTCCACTTCGGGCGGAGTTTCCTTTCGGGAACTGGATGAGTTCTTTATGCTGAAAAAGCATCCCGGGTGGTTTACCGCCGGAGAGATGGTTGACTGGGACGCTCCAACGGGAGGATATCTGCTGCAGGGATGCTTTTCCACAGCCGCTATGGTTGTGGAAGGAATAAAAAAACATGAGCATTCCCGCGGAGATAGTTAACTGGATTTTCCAGCTGTTTATTTTTTCCCGGAATAGAGGGAAAAAGCCAGAGTACTGAGATTACGTTCGATTATGGTATACCAGATGGATTTCCTGTTTATCAAATCGGTTCCTTCCATGATCTGCGTTTTGAGCTTACTATAAATATGGGAATTGTTCATCGCTGTACGGTACAGTCTGGCAGTATCAGGCGGAAAAACTTCCTCATGCCTGGTATCTATCATATTTTCAACTTCTGTCCGGTATTTTTCTGCAATATCTTCATATAAACTTATTATAGCCCGTGCATATTCCAAAACAAGCTCGTCAAAATTACGAACCTTATCCAGATAATCAATAATCTTTTTTAAGTAGGCCACTGCCTGCAGATAATTATCTTTTGTACTGTAAAGAAGGAGTGTTTTTTCAGCAAGTTTTATAACATCGTTATTGCCACCCACCGAATGGTTCAATCTAAAGGGAGGCATTGTTCTGCAAACTTTAATAAGAAGGGTGATGAGGGCCGGAAAAATCTGATTCCGCCAGAGTTTTTTTCTCACTGCCTCATATAATTCCTGCATCTCCTGCTGAAACTGCAGCACATAAACATCTTCCCTTCGAAAGATACATTCATACAATGCCAGTGAGGTACCTTTGAAATCTATTACCCCCGAATTAAAAAATTTTATTCCACTTTTATCTTTCCCTCCGATAGAGGACTCCTTTTCATAACGAAATACCACATGATTGGTTACGGTTATTCGGGTATTTGATGGAGACACCTTATTTGCACGGGTCTGTAACCTGGAAGCAGTATTAATAACATCACCGGAAAGTTCTCCATCCTCTGTAATAATAAGAGGGGTGTACATCTTCCCACCGGAAATTCCCGCTGAAACATACATATCAGGGAGAATAATTTTACCCCCCGGCCGGCTTTTACTCAAAGCCTCACTTCTTAAAATTTTTCTTTTGGAAAAATAATCAACAATACTGAGTACTGCTGTTATTATGTCGACGGCAGTTGTCCCTACCAGAATAATCTCATCACCTCGCTCCCTGCGGCTAAGGACATTCTGTTCCTGCGAAATCTTTCCTATATCCCCCTGAATACATTCATCAAGAAGATGAAGCATTGAAAGGTTTCTCCCGTTCTGTTTACAAAAAGCCGTATATCCATGTACATCCAGGATGGCAACATAGATATTTGAGATAGTCGAATTTCTCTTAATATTTCCCGCGTATTTATACAGAGTATGTGAAACAACAATTTCATGCCACAGTTTTGGGTAAGAAGAGTAATCAATATCCTTGAAAAATCCCCAGTATAATTTTCTAATAAGTTTAAAAGCACTCATAAGAACAACCTGCCGCTGGGGAGTTGAAAAAATATTACCTGTATACTCAATCAACTGGGAAAAAGTTTGTATCTTTTCTTCTATGATCATTTCATAAAGGTGAGATGATAATTCACAGAGACTATTAAATTTCTCCATTTACTCCCCCGGACTGCCTGTTGCATCTAAAAATGTTTTATAAAACATTGTTGTAGCCACCTTTTTTTACACTATACTCTGCTGTATGAAGGTTACCAAGGGTTTTGCATTATTTCAACTCAAACCAGTACTGCTTTTTGCTGCTTTCAGACTTATTATATAAAAAATAAGTATAATTGACTCCCTCTCCTTTCTTCCGTATACTAAACACCGGAGGGGATAGTGGCTGAACAGCTTATTCTTAAAAATCTTGAATTTATTAAGGTTCTGCCCTACTGGGCACAGGACCTTTCCTATAAATATTGTTCCAAAACAACAAACCTGTATCTTATTTACGGAAACATACGGGATTTTCTTCCCAATAAAATGTATGAGGGAGAGTTTATTTTTGTCAGAATTCAGGAATTTATTTCAGAAGTTCTGTTTGGCAACAGAGATATTATAACCTACTATGACCGTTCATCAGGAATAAATTTCTGCACACCTGAAATGCAGAAAAAATATCTTGACACAATGAAAAAAGCTTTTCCCGCTAAACCGGTTGAAGATTTTATTACCCGTAATCCGTTCCTTGCCTTTGATTTGATGGAAAAGTATTTTTTAATGAATATACCCAATAAACTCCGTATTGTCCTTATTATAGATTACGCTG
Source organism: uncultured Spirochaetaceae bacterium (assembly GCA_964434925.1). Lineage (GTDB taxonomy): Bacteria > Spirochaetota > Spirochaetia > B11-G9 > B11-G9 > S145-15. The sequence continues at coordinate 2,333 of CAYSXD010000038.1, read as the reverse complement.
AAACACTCATTCCAAACACGGATGTACCCCAGATGAGCGAGGAGGACCGGTATTGTCTGGTTACCTTGAACAGATGGGCTCACGACCCTATTTTTACCCAGGGTGATGTCTCCATAATCCTCCTTACCGAAAATCTTTCTGATATCAGTTCCCGGCTTGTACGTTCGCCGAGTACCGTCAAGGTAAATATCCCTTTTCCTGATGAAAAAGTCAGAGAAAGTTTTCTCGAATTTCTTCAGAGGAATGAGGAAATTGTTCTCGAACCAAGGCTTACGCCGACACGTATGGCTAAAATTACCAGCGGCTTAAATTTGATGAATCTTAATCAGATAGCTGCCGAAACTTTCCAGGAGGATAAGCCGGTAACACTGGAATATCTTCGCGACAAGAAAAAAGAGATGATTGAAAATGAAGCATCGGGTCTAATTGAATTTGTTGAGACCGAACATGATCTGTCCCTTGTTTCCGGTCATGATTTTGTTAAAAAAAGGTTCAAAAGTGCGGCGAAAGCAATTAAGCAGGGCCGGCTGGATGTTTTACCTATGGGTTATCTTATTTCAGGCCCGATTGGTACGGGAAAATCATTCATGGTAACAGCTTTTGCCGGGGAAATCGGCATTCCTATTGTTCAGTTCCGGAACATCCGCTCCAAATGGAACGGGGTTACCGAAGCAAACCTCGAAAAAGCATTGAGTATATTAAAAGCAATGGCACCGGTGGGCGTCATGATAGATGAAGCTGATGCCTTTCTGGGTAACAGACAGCAGGATGGTGACGCGGGAACAAGCAGCAGAATTTTTGCCCAGATTGCCTCATTTATGGGAAACACAGAATACAGGGGCAAAATTATCTGGTTCCTTCTTACCTGCCGCCCCGATCTTATTCCAATCGATTTGAAACGTCAGGGTCGTGCGGAAGAGCATCTCTCACTCTTTTATCCTGATTCTCCCGCAGAAAAAGAGGATCTTTTTCTTACACTCGTTAAAAAATTAAAAATTAAAATACAGAACTTTTCCGTTGCTGATCTTCTTAAAAAGTATAAATTTGAATCTTCAGGTGCCGATCTTGAAGCAATCCTTATTCGGGCTAAATTTAAAGCTGCTATGGAAAATCACGTTATTCTGACAAAAGGAGATATTGAGGAAACTATTAAGGATTTTATACCTCCTTCCTATCCTCATGAAATCGAACTTCAGAATCTTGTCACCGTCCTTGAATGTACAAGTAAGGAAATGATCCCTCGTCGCTTTCAGAATCTGGATCAGTCAAAAATAATTTCTAAAATCAGAGAACTTAAAATGCTTGTTGGAGAGATTGATTAACATATGAAAATAGATGACAGCCTTTTTGGAAAAACAGCAGACGGGAAAAAAGTTCATGCCTTTACCATAACAAACAGCAATAATCTTGAAATGACAATCATTACCTATGGTGCAACACTTCAATCGTTTAAAATGCCAGACAAAGAAGGGAAAAGAGAGGAACTGACTCTTGGTTTCGATACGCTTGAAGGATATGAGGGTAAGCACCCCTACTATGGTGCAACCGTTGGACGGATTGCCAATAGAATAAAAAACGGCAGATTTACCCTTACAGGTAAAGAATATGTCCTTGCACGCAATGACGGGGCTCATCATATCCATGGAGGGAAAGAAGGCTTCAGCAGAAAGATATGGGACGCGTATCCCTTCATACAGGGACGTACCGGAGGCGTGAAGCTTTTTCTTGAAAGTCCCGACGGAGATGAAGGGTATCCGGGGCAGCTCACTGTTTCACTAACGGTATCCATCGACGAAAAGAGTAATCTTCTCTTCCGGTACAGTGCGGTTACCACTGCACCGACAATAATTAACCTGACAAATCACGCATATTGGAACCTCGCAGGAGCCGGCAGGGGAAAAATATATGATCATACTCTGTTTGTACGCAGTAAGCGGTACCTTGAAACCGATGAAGACCTCATACCAACCGGTACTGTTCTGTCTGTTGAGAAAACATCCTGTGATTTTCAAAAATCGAAACCAATAGGCAGGGATATTGAAACTGCCGGCGGGTACGACCATTGTTTTATTCTTGACAGCAACAGTTTGAAAGAAGAACAGGTTGTGCTGGAGGCGTTTGATCCGGTATCTTCCCGGAAGATGGAACTGTACACTGATTCTTCCGCCTTGCAACTCTATACCGGTAATTTTTTAAACGGGCAGAGAGACCGCACAGGAGCCCTTGACCACCATGATGCCGTCTGTTTTGAAACGGAAGCGTTTCCCGATGCCGTCAATCATAAAAATTTCCCCTCTGTCCTTCTGAATCCGGGAGAAACGTATACAACATTT
>CAYSXD010000037.1:0-13227 GCA_964434925.1 uncultured Spirochaetaceae bacterium | reverse complement strand
ACATTTACAGGAATTGAAATAGGAAAGAGGAGCCTGGTTGCTCATACCGTCGGTTTAACAACCGTTGGCCATAATCTTAGCAATGCTTCAGTCGAAGGATACAGCCGGCAGCGGGTTATAATGGAACCGTATGACCCTATATACGCACCTGAACTGAACAGGGAGGAAACACCCGGACAACTTGGACAGGGAGTGACAGTTGAACGGATAGAGCGTGTACACGATCAGATTCTTGAAGGGAGAATTGTCAATCAGGCAAGTGGGGAAGGATACTGGGGGACGAAAGATAAATATCTTCTTATGGTGGAGCAGGTATACAATGAGCCGAAAGAAACTTCTTTAAGGTCACGCCTTGACCAGTTCTGGGCAGGATGGCAGGAACTCTCCCTTCATCCTGAAGAGATGGCTGCAAGAGAAGCAATTATTACAAGGGGTAAAACACTTGTGGATTCTGTCCATCAGCAGTATGAGGGGTTAAAGCAAATCCGGGATATGGTTGAGGATGATGTAAATGCCACAGTCCGGCAGGTTAACGTTCTTCTTAAGGATATTGGTGCTCTTAATGAGCAGATTGTAAGGGTCAAGGCTATGGGAGACAATCCTAATGACCTGTTGGATAAAAGAGATTTATTTGTAAAAAAGCTTTCCGGTATTATCAATATTAGTGTTGATAACCGTGACCCTGATGAATATACCGTTACAACCGGTGGTAATCATCTGATTCAGGGTAGAGTTATTTCAACATTAAAGGCTGTCCCTGATCCTCTTAATGAAGGTTATTCTTCTGTCATGTGGGAAGGGACAAATGATAAAGTCTATTTTTCCGGTGGAAAACTCTCCGCTCTACTTGATCTGAGAGATCATGATGTAAAAAAAGAAATTCAGAATCTTGATACCATGGCAGTAAACTTTATTGATCTTGTCAATGAAAATCACCGGGATGGCTTTGGTTTGAATGGTAAAACAGGGATGGACTTTTTTACTGAATACCCCTTTGTTAATAATGTTGCCGGTAATTATGATCGCAGCGGTAATGGAACTTTTGATTCAACGTATCTCTTCCGAATGACGGGGGCAAATAAACTTTCCCCGCAGGACCAGGTGGGTTTACGGGGAACAATGATACTTTCAGGGCCAAAGGAGAATATAAAAATAAATTATTATCCCACCGATACCGTGGCTGACGTGGTGAAGAGAATTAATATGTCCGGTTCGGAAGTTGTAGCCCGTCTTAATAAAGATGGAAAACTTCAGTTAAAAGCTTCCAGTGCGGAAAATCCGGCCAACCCTGACTTTGTTATTCGACATGTGGAAGATTCTGGCCAGTTTCTTGTCGGTTATGCCGGCATGTTGATTAAATCAGGAGGGGCGGGTGCCTATACCTTTAATACAGCTAATGCAGTTGCTCAGCTTCGTGGTGGCCTCAAATACGGAGTCACACCGACTATCCATCCATCGGCATGGGTCGGGGTAAACAAAGCACTGGTAGAGGATCCGGATTCTATTGCCGCCGGTTTCGGGGTAAACGGACATCCGGCAAATTCAGGAGATGGATCTGCAGCAGTAGCTATCGCAGCATTGCGGGATACAAATGTTATGGTAGGAAAGTCACCTACTTTTGACGATTATTTTGCTACAACTGTTGCCAATGCGGGGCTAAAGGGGCAGGCGGCATCACAGGCTCACGATACACAGAAACTTATTATGAAAAACCTGCAGGATTTAAAGGAATCAATTTCCGGTGTGAACATAGATGAAGAACTTTCTCAAATGATTAAGTTTCAGCATGGATATAATGCGGCTTCCAGATTTATTTCCGAGATAAATAAGATGCTTGATACGCTTATTAACAGGATGGGGGTGTAAAGTAAATGGACCGGGTAAGTACAAATATGTCAAATAATGACATGCAGTATTATATGAAACAGCGCAGTTCCGCTATGAATGAACTACAGAATAAAATTGGAGAACAGACACGGATTCTTAACCTGAGGGATGATCCGGTGAGTGCCGCTCATTCAGTACGATATTTGTCTCAGCTTAACCGGATGCAGCGCTATTCCAAAAATATTGATTCTATTTTAGGAGAAAACAGAGTAGCGGAAGGATACATGAAAAGTGCCAATGCTATTCTTCAACGTATACGTGAACTGTCTGTTCAGGGAGCAAACGATACCTATACAATTGATGAAAAAAAAGTAATGGGGAATGAAGTAAATGAGCTTCTTAATGAACTTGTTTCAATAGCTAACGCGAAAACAGCAGATGGCACAAGTATGTTTGCCGGTGACAGAACCCACACGGATGCTTTCCGGGTGCTCTCGTCCAATGTACCTTCAGTGAACAGAAGTGTTATTACATCAGTGGAGTATAGAGGAACAATAAATGATACCCATGTTGAAATATCAGAGGGAAGTTACGCGAAAACTAATTTTCCCGGAGACCAGGTTTTCTGGGCGGAGCAGCAGCAAATAATTTCGGATAAGAATGCGGAGAGTTTTGTTGCAACAATAGATTCCAGAATTCGTATCGATAACTCGTATATTGATATTAAAGCAGGTGATAACGTCTATGCTGTTATAGCAAAGATAAATAATTCTGATTCAGCTGTTAAAGCATCATTGGATCCGGTAAAAAATTCACTTGTACTTGAAACAACAACTCCACATGAATTATGGCTTGAGGATGCTCCCGGGGGTACTGTATTAAAAGATCTCGGACTTATAGCAGCTACGGGTAGACCCCCGTACAATATTCAGAAAGATGCCGTTGTTGGAGGTGGGTCTCTGTTTGATATGATAATTTCAATGAGGGATCAGCTTTATAAGGGAGACACCCTGGATATCGGAGGAAGAGGGCTTAAGGGAATTACTCTGGCACAGAATAATCTTATTGGAAATATGGCTGAACTGGGCTCACGGAACGAGAGATTAAAGGCTGTAGGTGAACGTCTGGCTTATGTAATACCGGAAGTTCAGGATAGAAATTCAAAGGAGACGGATCTTGATATGACTAAGGCTATTACAGATTTGAAAATGCTGGAATATACCCATAAGGCTGCACTTGCAACAGCAGGCAGAATTCTGCAGCCGACACTTCTGGACTTTTTGAGGTAACTATGGAAATACAAACGAAAGCATACGGGCTTATTGATATAGATGAGAGGCAGAAAATATTTTTCCCGGATGGTATTCTCGGTTTTGAAAATTTAAAGGAATATGCTCTCATGGATGCTTCTCAGCAGCCTTTCTATTGGCTTCAGTCACTTAAAATGGCAGAAATAGCTTTCGTTCTTATAAACCCTACACTATTCAGACCTGATTATAAGGCAGCTGTTTCCGTTGCGGAATTACAGGAAATTGAACTTGAATCTGGTAATGATGAGAGAGCCATTGTTTTTGCTATCGTAACAATTCCGGAAGATCAGACGAAAATGACGGCAAATCTTCAGGGCCCGGTTATTATAAATAAAGAGAAAAGAATTGGTCGTCAGTGTATTTCTACATATATGGAATGGAAAACCAGGCACTATATTTTAGAGGAGCTGGCTGCTCTAAAGGATAATGTATGCTGATTCTATCGAGAAAGAAGAATGAAAGTATTATTATTAATGATAATATTGAAGTATCTGTTGTAGAGATAAAAGGCGATCAGATAAAACTCGGTATAAAAGCCCCGCAATCAGTAAAAGTGTTCAGGCAGGAAGTATATCTTGCCATACAGCAGGCAAACAGAGAAGCAGTAAAAACAGGAACAGAACTTCCTGAAATAGATATACTTAAAAATCCGTAAGAAAATCGAAAATATTTCGAAACTCATTTTCCAGAGAAACAAAAATTTGCACAAGATCAGGATCGAAATGAGAACCCGCATCTTTTTTTATAATTGCGGCACTTTCATCATGTGTAAAGGGTTTTTTATAGCTTCTTTCCATTCGAAGTGCATCATAAACATCGGCAAGAGCAACAATACGCGGAGCGAGAGGGATTGTTTTACCCTCTATACCGTAGGGATAACCGGAACCATTCCATTTTTCATGGTGAAAAATAGCGATATCCTTAGCCATTGAATCAGGGTAGGCCTGAAGAATATATGCTCCATTCTTCGTATGCTCCTTCATAATTATCCATTCTTTATCATCCAGAGGGCCTTTTTTATTAAGAATGTCATCGGGAGTTCCTATTTTTCCCACATCATGCATGGGCGCAAGAAAAAAAATAGAGTCTATAAACTCTCTGTCTACCTCAGGATATTCCGGTCTGTTGTACAGTTTCTCTGCCATGACCTTCGAATATTCTCCCAACCGTTTAATATGGTTTCCCGTATCATTGTCTTTAAGTTTTGATGCTTCCAGCAGACTTAAAAATGTTTTCTGTAATAATTCCTTGTGTCTAAGAGATAAATCATCAAATAGGGCTGTATAAAACGAAGGTTCCGAAGTGTCACTGATGTCGGAGGAGCTAAATAACGGCGTAATAAGAATATTTAGAATAACTTTTAAACGGTCCTTCTTTTTTGATTCGAGTTGTCCCTGGTAGGAAAAGCCGGTTTCTCTGTTTGTAAGAGCCTTGTATATTTCTCCCAGGTGTACCGGTTCAATGTATGGTGAAAAGTCCCTCACAAGGTTACGGGGCAGAATTATTTCCTGCGGCGAAAGAAGCTCACGGTATTTTTTATTCTCCCAGATAATATTTAATCTGGTATCCAGTATAACTGCCGGTATTCCACTGTTCTTTAAACCGGTATGTGGTCCTTTCGGTTTTAGAGAGGAGATACCGGAAGTCACAGAGGCTGTCAAAAGTGAAAAATCAGAAGGTTCCTCACCAAGAGGTTCCAGTTTTCCCAATTGTTTATTTTTCAACGGGTTATCCCAATTTCAGCTTCACTTTGTCGTAAATACAGAGGCCCGATAGTGTCCGGCGAGGGGCCGAGCTTTTTGAAAATATCGTTTCCCAGAGGAATTAAATTCCGGGCATATCCTCTTTTAAAATCCGGATCAAGATAGAATTTCCTATGAGAAATATTATAAAAAAGGTCAGCATTAGTACCGGTAATTAGTACCCTTTCGTTATCTGTTAATTCCATCAGGAGTTTTTGGGGAGAAATATCAAGATACTCTGATGTCCGTACACCCTCCCTATACAGTGAAGCGTAAAATCGCTGTTTACGGGCATCAAGTACGGGAATAACAATACCATCAAAAAAATCAAAACCGTATGCCATCATATCAAGGGTAGGTACCATAACAAAAGGTTTCTCCAATGCAAAAGAAAGACCTTTTGCCGTAGAAATTCCTATTCTTAAACCGGTAAAGGATCCCGGCCCTTCGGGGCAGACAATCAAATCAATATCATGAGGGGCAAGGCAAGCTGTGGTAAGAAGAGTGTTAATTTCAAATGTAAGATTTTCTGAGTGTTTAAAACCCTCTGAAAGGATATGTTCAAATATCCCCTGTTCAGTATGAAGAGCAATGCTTAAAATTGTTGAAGAAGTATCAAAGGCAAGAATGTTCACCAGTCAATTCCTTCTATGTTTACAGATCTTTTTCCAATACCTCGAATTGACAGGGCAACGGTTATATGCCTTTGGGAAAAATAGCCTTCAGCTTTACCTGCCCACTCAATTATCGAAACACCCGTACCGTCAATCATTTCTTCAGGTCCTATAAGTTCAAATTCTTCTATGTTGTCAATACGGTAAAGATCCATATGATACAGAGGCATATTTCCGTAGTATTCAGATACGATTGTAAATGAAGGGCTTGTGATCTCCTCGGTAATGCCAAGTGCACGAGCCACACCCTTTACAAAAGTAGTTTTACCTGATCCCAAAGGCCCTTCCATGGTAATAATTGCTCCGGGGTAAAGTTTCCTGCCAAGCTTTTCTCCCACATCCTCTGTTTCTTCAGCGGAGAGAGTCAGAAAGTTTTTTAGCGTATTTTTCTCTCCTTATCAAGCGCAAGAATGTATTCCCGTATAGATTTTTTAAGAGGCAAAACAGGATAATCTATAGATTCTTTTAGAAATATTTCCACCGATTTTTCTCCCCAGGCATTACTCTCCAGTGAAAAATCCACAGGAATTTCAATCTGCCTTGATTGGGCAGTATCGTTAAATAACGCGAGACAGGAAAAATCTTCCCTATAATAAAGAGGCATATCTTTTTTAGTAATATTTGTTATCTCAATTAGATCCATATTAGCACTGTACGGGAAAATAAAAAAATCGTCAATAAATAATAATAGATTGATTAAATATTTTAAGATAAAAGATCATATATAAATGCGTTTATTTTATTGATATTATCTCTGGATACCCTGGTAAACTGTATATGCATAATGGCCCCTATAGGTTTTAGTTTTGAAGTGGATTTCACCTTACCGAACGCGGTTACTTTCTGGCCTTGATATGTTTCAAATTCAAGTTTTAATAATTGTCCCGCACCCAGTGGGTAGGAACTTTTTAGCGAACATCCACCGGCAGATAATTCCAGAATTGTGGCAAGCGAACCGCTGTTACTATCAACGAGTGCCTTTTTCTGAGCATTTTTACCAATTCCGGTGGTAATAATTCTTATGGGATACATATAAGCAGGTTTCCCCAGCTGTTTTCTTCTAAATCGTCTCTGCTGGGCTTGCTGGATACTTTTTGAATGTTGCAGAAAGAGTGAGGGGACTCCTCTAATGTTGTTGTATCCGGAAACTTTTGATCCGAAGGAATAACCCTGACCATTTGCTTTCCAGAAGAATACGAGAACTTTTGTTCCTTTCCTCCATCTCATTTGATTTCCATGTTCATCTGCCGGAATCCGTGTTCCCAGATAGTTATTAAGATTTGAAGTAACCATAGAAGGGTAGCGGGGACCACCTGGTGTTGATATGTGGAGTTTTTGCCCCGGTTTGAGTTGACGGGTACCTGCCATGATTTCTTTTTTTTCTGAGTTCATCTCTATTTTCTGTTTAATTCTGTATATAATGAGCTTTTGCCCCTCTTTAATGGTTTTGGAAGCAATATCTTCTTCTATTCGTATCAGTGCTTTTTTAAGTGTATTATCCAGTGTCGCTGTGTTTCGCAAAAGATTATAGGGAGCTTTGACCCTGTATGTTTTAATGAGGAATACCAGTGTACGAATCTCCGGCTTTGTAAACCCCATGGCAGCGGCACGTCTTTTAAAAATTCTATTATTGTAGGATCCTCCGGAAGACCCTGAAGCATGTTTGCCCCTGGATCGTGGTCGTGATGCGGAAGATGATTTCCCGCTGATAATGATAAAAATAATAAAAGCGGCAAAAAGCCCAAGTCCGACATATATTGAAGTTGGATTACCTTTTTTTAGTGTAGGTATTGTTGTAATAAGAAGGTAGAACAATATTTATTCCTTATTAATTTCAATTAATGCAATAAGCTTAAGAAGAGTATCAATACGCGGAACAACTTCATACTCAAGAATGTCGCCGATAAGTACAGTATCGGATAATTCGAATGCATTGGCAAGTTCTTTTAATATTTCGTTAAATTCTCCGAAAAAAGTGTTAAAATGAATTGCTTCTACCATTAAAGTATCTATATCAACCGTGTGTGTCTCTTTAAGTATGGAATAGAGACGAATTATTTTCTCTGACAATTCTATAAAAATTATAACCGAATCAATTGCCTGTTTGTCCTTTCCTGCCTGAAAAAGAATGGAAACATTTGCTATATCCGGAATCAACCGGGAGAGTGAAAGTGCTGTTGTTTTTAATTCGGAAACAGGGTTGGAAATTTCGCCAATTCGTTTCTTGAGAAGAAAGGATATCTTTGTGAGAAAGTCTTCCAGATCCTTAGTGTCTGCCGGTTCTCCATCTTTTTCTATATGTGAATATTCTATCAATTCCCGGAATTCTTTGGAATAAGAAGGAGTACTGTTTCGTTTTGAAAAGAAATAGTCAAGAGTGTCTCCTATAATTTTATGGTCTGTTACAAGATCAACAGCCAACGCCATATTTCCCGAATGAAGTGCTTTTTCAAGCATTGTGCTGTATTGATAAACAACCTGAAGATCTTCTATATATTTTTCAATATTTGTTAAAGCAATTATGTCAATATTTTTAATTTCATTAATGTTTCTGTTCCACCAGACGTCAGTCTGATCGAGAGATAATGTTTCGCCATCCTGAATAACTTCTTTAATGTTCAGACGGGCTTCAGTAAGCCATTTTTTTATTCCTTCAATAACTTCCCCAAGAAATTTTTCGTTTTCAAGGGTTGCGTCAAGAATGGTATCATTTATTCTGATTTTCATATGTCATTCTCCGGTTTTAATTATTTGAATTCCTTTTACTGAAATTATCTAAAGACTTTGAGCTGTCCTGAAGGTTCTGCAAAGCTCCTTCCATTTTACCGTATTTTACTTTTAAATCCTGTTCTTTCCGGTCAAGGTCGCTTTTCATTGCCAAAATGTTATTGTCAAGTCTTGAGACTCTTCCCTTTATACTTGCAAGCCGCGATGCTATAACTCCTCCCACCTTTGTATAGACGTTTACATACTTATCCATATCATACGCAATACCGGAATCAACAATGAGATCATTATTGGTATCATTTCCAAAAAGTTCTTTTACCGCCGGAAGATTTGTTTTTAAAGCATCATCAAACTTGTTTTCATTTATTTCCAGGTAACCTCTTAGTTTTGTTCGATCAAATGACGAGCCAAATCCTGATGAATTTGTGGAAATACCTATTTGAGCAAGAAGATTGAGCTCTCTGCCCTTTGATGTTGGATATGATGACATTGCAATTTGCTGCAGTCTGTTTTTCATTTGAATAAATGTATAATCACTCTGAAACATCCCCAGGTGTTTTTTTGCTGTTTTCTTTTCATCAGCAGAAAGATAATCAATTTCATTGATAACACTTTCATCATTGCTAGTAAGGATTTGCAGATTTTGCATTACATGATTGTAATTTCCGACAAAGGTAATGACATCATTCTTTATAAGTTCTCTGTCAGGTTCCACGGTAAGTTTTATCTTTTTGGAGCTTGTATCGTGAAGTTCAAGGGTTACTCCATCAAGCAGATTCTCAATTTTATTGTTTGGCCTCACGACCTTGATTCCTTCCATAATAAGGACAGCATCCTGGGCTTTTTCAACAGGATTGAGGGGCGCATATCCTCCTCTTGACCGGGGATCATAAGCTCGAATATTTGATATGGTAATTTTTCTTGCTGTGTTTTTATTATCAATCGTTAATGACATCAGAGGACTGTCAAGTTTTGACGCGGGGATAGAGAAATGCTGAGTTTTGGCGGTGTCCTTCAATGACGGAAGAGGTTCTCCTTTATTTACAGAAAAAATATTGAGTGTTTCATGATATTCAGGTGAGGGAGGTGGAGTCCATGGAGGTATAATTACCTTACTCTTCGCGTCCTGTATGGTAATTCCTTTATAGGTAATCTTACCCGGTTTACCAAGCGTTGGACCTGGAGGGGGAGAGGGTGGAGTATAGTGTTTTTCCCCCAGATCTTCTATCGTTGCATCATATTCAAAAACAAAGTTTTTACCGAGTTTAAGAGGGGGAGTAAAGGGAATGGTGAGTGTTCCCATAGGATCCACAGTGAGTTTTTTATCGTGCAGATATGTTGTTTTTCCCTGGGGAAGAGTGATATCCGCTAAATCTATTTCTCTGCTGCTGTTATTCACAGCCTGTATTAAGCCAATAGCAACGCCTAGTTTAATGGAGTCTTCGGTAAAGGATAATTTGTTTTTTGATCCGGATTTTGTTGTTTCAAGAAGAAATACCTGGGAATCGGGGGTATCTTTCATAAGCTTACCTCTTAGAAGCCCATTGGTTCTTTTGTTCAGTACCGCTATAAACTGGGAAAAACTGCCTCCGTTGTACCGGAAGGAAACTGCCGATTCTCCTACTTTAAACCCGTAGTTTCCAGGAGGGACTTTATAATCAGATCCAATTGACTTTGAAAGAAAACGGTCTTTTCCTGCAAGCTGAATTACCTGTATTTCAAGGTTTTCATTTTCAGCCTTTCTCGAAGCCGTTGCCGTTAGAACTTCTTTATCACTTGAATGTGCCTTGTGTTCTTTAAAAGGATTCTCAAAACTAAAAAGCAGCCTGGCACTGTCCTTAAATTTTCCCAGTGTTCTATTGAGATCCTGCCAGACAGATTTTTTTTCTGCAAAGTCTTTTTTTTGCTTTTCAAGCCGATTTAAAGGAATTTTTTCAACCTTCATCAGCTTTTCAATCATTTTGCCCGTGTTATACTTACTTGTGACTCCAGGGATGGTAAAATCAGACATTCTGCTTCCTGATGCCCCTAGATCTCCTTATCGAACAGGAGACCGATAACTTCCTTCATCTTTGCGTGAAGTCTTATGATATCCTCAGGGGGTATTTCTTTAATTACTTTATCGGTATGGCTGTCAATCACCTTTACTACAACCTGATTAAGCTCTCTGTTAACGGAAAAGCGAAGTTCCCTGTCGAAAATGGAAGTAAGATGAAGTAATTCTTTTAAATATTTTTCTGTCTGTTGTTTGGATATTTGTTTCCGGCTAAGATCTTTTTGCAGAGATATCCTACGTTCCTTCTTCTTTCGGGATAATTTTGCCAGGTATTCCTCCTGGTTTTGTTTTACAGCATTTGCATCCGCCTGATAAACTGAATATTTCTTTACTTCCAGACCCATGGTAGACCTCCAGATAAAAAACGGGAGAGGGGCGCGACCCCTCCCGCGGATATCAATTTAATAAGATAACGTCCAGAAATCTTACCAAAATTATCAGAACGGAAAATGTAGTTTAGAGCAGTTTTAATACTGACTGTGGGTCTGTGTTTGCCTGGGCAAGCATAGCCGTACCAGCCTGAACAAGAATCTGATTCTTTGTGTACTGAACCATTTCTTTAGCCATATCAACGTCTCTGATGTTTGATTCCGCTGCCTGTAAGTTTTCTGCTGCTATTGCAATACCTTTAGCGGCCATTTCAAAGCGGTTCTGATAAGCTCCAAGATCTGCTCTCTGTTTCGAAACTTGCGTTAATGCACTGTCAATAGTTCCTATTGCCTGATTTGACAACGTAACTGTGGAGATGGAGACTGTTCCCGTGGTTCCCTGTGCTCCCTGAATACCAAGCGCCTGAGCTGTCATTGTACCAATGTACACTCGTTCACTCTGATCCATATTCGCGCCGACCTGGAACTGCATGATGCCGTTAGTTGCTGAGTTTTTAGCAAAATTACCGGTAAGCATATTCATGCCGTTGAACTGGGCCTGGGAAGCAATTCTATTCACTTCATCTACCAGCTGCGATACTTCGACCTGTATCTGCATTCTGTCTTCCTGTGTATACACACCATTAGCAGACTGAACTGCCAGATCACGTACACGATGTAAAATATCCTCTGTTTCCTGCAGATAGCCTTCAGTAGTCTGGATAAATGAGACACCATTCTGAATGTTTCTGTGTGCCTGATTCAGTCCTCGAATTTGTGACCGCATCTTTTCAGACACGGCAAGCCCTGAAGCATCATCTCCGGCTCTGTTAATACGCATACCTGAGCTAAGCTTTTCAATGTTCTTTTGGACCATCGCGTGGTGAATGTTGAGGCTTCTGCTGGCATATAACGCACTCATGTTGTGATTAATAATCATATAAACCCTCCTTGTAGGTTAAAAAAGGCATCCTTTGCCTTTCCTCTAAAATGTCATGAGGGAGAAAACAGAAGAACTTTATAGTGCGCCTCTTCTGCCCCGTTCATTTCTCCCTGTGTTACGAGGAAACAACCTCGACCTGCCCATGTGCGCGGCAGATCGAGAATTCCCGTCGTATTGACACATACCATATGAAAGAGAGTACTTTTTCAAAGATCAACGGTCGTTATAATATAGTATAACTCGCTATTTTAATAACTGCAATACCGATTGCGTTTGCGCATTGGCCTGAGCCAGCATAGCAGTTCCGGCCTGAACAAGAATTTGATTTTTAGAAAATTTAACCATTTCGTCAGCCATATCAACATCTCTTATTCTTGATTCTGCCGCCTGAAGGTTTTCCGCTCCCGCGTCAATACCATTAATAGCATATTCCAGCCTGTTTTGATATGCTCCAAGATTCGCACGCTGCTTACTCACTTTTTGCAAAGCCAGATCCAGTGTGCCTATTGATTTATTAGCCTGTTCGGGTGTTTCAATAGTAATCATCTGTTTTGTCCCCTGATTGCGAATTCCCAATCCGGATGAAGTCATAGTGCCTATGAATATGCGTTCTCTCTGGTCCATATTTGCTCCAATATGCAGCCACATGGAAGCGGTAACGCTATTCTGTCCGGTTTCTCTTGCAAAGCGTCCGGTAAGCATATTCATACCGTTAAATTGCGCGTGAGAAGCTATTCTATCAACTTCATCTACAAGCTGACTTACTTCAACCTGAATTTGCATTCTGTCTTCGTCTGTGTAAACACCGTTTGCCGCCTGAACAGCAAGGTCCCTCATTCGATGAAGAATATCCTGTGTTTCCTGCAGATATCCTTCAGAGGTCTGAATAAATGAAATACCATTTGCCGCGTTTCTTGAAGCCTGTTTTAAACCCCGGATTTGTGACCGCATCTTTTCAGATACGGCAAGGCCTGAAGCATCATCGCCGGCACGATTAATTCTTAGCCCGGACGAAAGTTTCTCCATGTTTTTTGCTACTTTGCCCTGTGTAATCCTGAGTCTGTTTTGAGCGAAGATAGCGCTCATGTTGTGGTTAATTATCATTTGTTTCCTCCATGAAAACTCAATTGAAGCATCCTTGCTTCGTTTCTGTTCCTTTTTTTGTATTATTTTAATAAATACCTTAAGGAACCTTTATTTACTCCGATATTCAGAGTAGACAAGGGGAGAAGGGTCTGGGACCAATACCGCGGGTACAACTCCCCTCATTAAAGTCCATCGGCAGGAATGGTTAAACTCTTTAGAAAAAAATTGAGAAAAGTGTTTTTTTATGTTTTATAGAAATAACTTACCGCTTGGTTAAATATATTTACGTATATATTTAAGATATTCGATTGCTGACGCGTTTTCCGGATCATAATCCAGAACTGTTCGGAAAAAACCATCAGCATCCTGCCAGTTTGATTCTTTCATGGCAAGTACTCCAAGATTTGAAATTATTTTCGTATTTTCACCATCAAGCAGTAAAGCTTTTTTTAAATACTTTCTGCAGAGATTGTATTCTTCACATTCCATAAGAC
>CAYSXD010000036.1:0-13414 GCA_964434925.1 uncultured Spirochaetaceae bacterium | reverse complement strand
ACCTTCGCGGATAGTATTATCCTGACTGATGAAGATCCCCGTGGTGAAGAACCAATGCAAATTTTACACGAGATCGCAAAGGGCTGCAAAAAGAATAAGAGAAACAAAACTCTCTTTTTAATTCCTGACAGAAAAGAGGCTATCCGCTTTGCATTTTCCACCGCAACAGAAAACGACCTGGTACTCCTTTTAGGAAAGGGGCACGAAAATTCCATACTATACAAAGATGGCCCGATACCGTGGAATGAACGGGAAACCGCAATTTCCGTATTGCACACAATGGGATGGATGAAGGAAGGGCCAGAATGATTAGCCTGGCCATCCTCTATGGGGGGAAATCAGGTGAACATGATGTCTCTCTTCGGTCTGCCGGCTCAGTGTACAGGCATATAAACCGAAGCAAATACAATATCGTTCTCATTGGGGTTACAATAGAGGGAGCCTGGTATCTCCAGAAGAATGCAGTTTACCTTAATGATGGAGAATCTCTCAGCATACAGAATGGCGAACCTGTTTCCATTCATCCGGGAAAAGGACTTTTTTCTAACCGTACAAATCTTTCTGTAGACTTCGTATTTCCCCTGCTACATGGAATATTTGGTGAAGACGGAACCCTCCAGGGAGCACTGGAAACGGCTGATCTCCCCTACGCGGGATCAGGGATATTAGGAAGCGCAGTGGGAATGGATAAATGTATTTCTAAATATCTCTGGCAGCAAAGAGGACTTCCTATTGTACCATTTCTGGAAATAAATTCACTGCAGGATAAAAATATCGAAAGAGATGCTAAAGTACTTGGCTTCCCCCTTTTTGTGAAACCGGCCCGTGCCGGATCATCTGTAGGGGTGCGGAAAGTGGGACAATTATCAGAACTTATTCCTTTACTGAAATATGCTTTACAATTTGACACAAAAGCACTTCTTGAACCGGCAATTGAAGGGAGAGAAATTGAATGTTCGGTATTGGGAAACTCCATTCCGGAAAGTTTTGCGCCGGGAGAAGTTGTTGTATCGGACGGTTTTTATGATTATTCCAATAAGTATTGTAATTCAGGGAAAGCATATCTGATTGTTCCGGCAGATTTGTCAGCCGGGCAAAAAAGCAAAGTACAAACTCTGGCCAGGAAGGCTTTTATAGCTGTAGGAGCATCTGGTTTTGCCCGGGTTGACTTTTTTCTGGAGAAACACTCCGGAAAGATTCTTCTTAATGAAATAAATACTCTTCCGGGTTTTACCTCAATAAGTATGTTCGCAAAATTATGTGAAGAAGGAGGTGTCCCCTACTCTCAGGTAATTGACAGGGTTATTATGCATGGAATGGAAATGTACCGTAAAAGAAAAAATCTCAAGAGATTTCCTGGGCCTGATTCTACCAGTGGTTCCACCCAACAATCCGAGAAAGAGATTTTCTCTGATTTATGAGAGGTATCTCCATAGGATATCCCACAAGTAGAAGCATGACTACCCGCATAGAATAGGGAATAGTCAAAATATCCTTCACTTCAGGTTCATCATAAGTTGTAACAACACAGGCACCAAGTTTTTCCGCTCTGCATTGAATCATCATAAACGAGACTGCCATACTTAAGTCAATAGGATAGGAAAGCTGTCCGTTGGGCATTATATAATTAATATTTGTCGTACAGGCTGCAATCACTACAGGTGCCTGCCCCACATGCTCCTGTCCAAACGCAGCATCTTTTAATCTATTCCGTATCTTAAAATCTCTGCAGACAACAAATCTCCATGGCTGTCTGTTCTTCGCGGATGGAGCGCGTCTTCCCGCCTCAATAATGCGGTTCAGAATGTCTTCGGGAACAGAATCATCCCTGAAGTTTTTTATACTCACCCACTCTCTTATTTCTTCAAGTATCTGCATCTGAAACTCCGTAAGTCCGATAATTCACCTTGACGTTGTTCCAGAATATCACGTATTGTTTTTATAATGAAGAAAAACATTTTGCGCGTATTTTTAGTGATCTGTCTTAACTTACTCGTATCTCCATTACTTCATGCAGGAACATCCGTTACTAATATAGTTTATCATATTACACAGGATATGAACAGCTTTTCCACACTTTTTCCACTGCAGGAAGGCTCTATGCATGAAAAAAAAGCTGTCCAATTCATTAAAAATCGACTTGATGAACTAAAAATATCCTATTCTGAGTATACGATGAACAGATCGGAAAATTTGTATTCGAATTCTGTTATTCTTGATGCTGTTTTTCCCGGGAAAACAAAAGATGAAATTTTTCTAATTATCCCTCTGGATACTACCGGAAAAGCAACAAAAAAGACAGCAGCATATAATATTTCAACAGCACTCATGCTTGCAGAGACTCTTCAATCGAAGGAACTTCGAAATACTGTTCACATAGTTTTTATGGGCGCAGAATCGGGTAAAAGTGAAGCATATCCATTAGGAACGGAAGTGTATCTCAACACCTATCACCCTGCACACAACAGTGCTTTTTTCTACTGTAATATCATTGGTATACCTGACAGAATTGACGTTTTAACATCCGGGACAGGCAGTATCTCACCTCTCTGGATTCTTAAAAAAAGTATTGGTGCATTACAGAAAGCTGAACTTCCATTTACCTTTCGCCAGGGGCAAAACCTGATATACCGTTTAAAGCTGAATGATAAACCATCACTTATTGATAAATATTTCAAGAATGGGTATCCGGCTATACTTTTTCAAAACAGAAATAATACAGCAGGTGCAGCAAAACCCCTACTCTTACCCTACTATACATTTTTATATACCATTGCAACTGAAAAAGGTTGGGGTATTCCATCGGATGTAAATAATGATAAACATTATCTTTTTCTTAAAACCGGTGATACTTCGGTTTTTATCAATGAACAGCAATATGTTTTTTTCCTGATCGGGCTTTTTAGTCTCATGCTGCTCTATCCATTTCTGAGAACAAAATGGTTTAAAAGATACACAAAAATTCTTGTCAGACACCTATGGACGATACTACTTTTATTCATACTAACATTTATATTTCTTACCTGCTCTACCTATGCGTTAACTGCAATACTGTTCTTTCGGTCATTTCCAACTCTCTGGAAAGAAGTACCTCTGGTATGGATGCTTTTTAAGCTCATTTTTTCCAGCTTCCTTTTTCTTCTTTCCCTTCGATCATTCAGGGTTCTGACCAAAGCCCATCGTGGTAGTTTTTATAGCGCAGCGGCAATATTTTTTATTATCCTGGATGTATTATTTCTTAGTGCCCTGGATATATCATTTGCACTGTATCTTGTTCCCGTGCTCTTTATGGTTTTTCTTTTTACCATTGTCCGAAACAGATGGTTTAAATTATCCTTCCTTTTACTTTCCGCGGTTATGCTTGTCGCGGGAATGATAAATATGTTCCTCGGAAATTCTCTGCGGGTTATCCACATATTTCTCCTTTCTCCTCTCTATGGGAATCTCATTATTTCAACAAATTTGCTTCCCATTCTGCTCATGATATATCGCCTTAGATTCTTATTTCATTATAAAAATACAAAAACAGCAAAGAAAATGATTTTTATTTTTGATGCTTCAGTAGGCCTTATTTCCGTACTGCTCTCGCTTTTTCTTTTTCTTTTCAACCCTTTTTCAACATCAAACAAACAACCCCTCACCATAGTGGAAAACATTAATATGGATACATTAACAAGAAAAGTCACCCTTCAAAGCCCTGCTCCACTGGGGAACTTCACTATCAGCGATAAATTTTCAACGGTTTCATTCACTTCAAAAAAAAGGAAAATCACATTCCAATCCAAAATTCCGATTAATCTTCCGTTTATATCACTTACAAAAACACATTTTTTAAACAGAGCTAAATATTCTTTAACCTACATTGGTAATATCCCTGCCGAGTATATTGAAATCAAGATTATATCTGATAAAAGGATTATACTCTTTGATTCAAATTACTCCTACAAAGATAATAATGATTTAACAGAGATTTCCTTTATCACAGGGTTCTCACCTCCTCTTAACTTTTTTCTCACATTTACTGTTCCTGAAAATTTCAACGGTGAAATTCTTGTTACGGGGAAATACACAGCACCCAGAAATATAATTACGATAAAAAATCATCTTTTTTCTATAAAAAGAGAACAATTTATCAAAAAAATATTACTAATTACAAACTCAGATTGACAGCCTTCATTCCTTCAATTAGGATGAGGATATGAACAGGTTAAAAATATATACAATCTCTTTTCTCTTACTCATTGTTTTTTCAATCCAATTTATGAGCAGTGAAGTTGTTAATACAACTCTGGGAAAGGAATTTCTTAAGATATTTCCCGAACTTTCCAGGGGCTATATTGATCTCAATATGAACGGACAGATGGATCGGTTGGATGATATGGATGAAAAAGTACCCGATTCCGGTATTAAAGACGGAATTATACAGGTGCAGGAGATTCTTGATTTTATTGAAACCAACTATCGTTTTATTCCAATGGAAAAACTTCAGACAATTAAAAGTGTTTTAAGTAAAGCATCCGGTGATATCCCTCAGCTTATTGCTCTTAATTATTCATGGAAAATTGATGAAATAATAAAAATTAAGGAGCAAATGGGAGCTCATTCTCTGTATCTTACTCCCTCAGCACTTAAAAAAGCTCAGGAAAAAATGCTGGGATATATTGCCACAATGCTTAATGCATACAGAAAAGAGCAAAAAAAGTATGAAACTGATTTTACTTCGGCAAGCGATCAACTATTCAGAATGATTGAAGCAGGATATCCTTTACCGGATCTGAATAAGGATGATCATGATTTGCTTGTCAATCTCACTATATATACAATTGGTAAAAATAAAAAATCAAATAAAAAACGTGTTCTCGCCGCTGTTCGAACTCTTGGCAGACTTAAAGCACGCCAGGCAATTCCCTATTTAAGCGGGCTTCTTGATTCACCTGATTACGGATATGAAAGTGCTCTTGCCCTTGGTAATATTGGAAACTCTGATTCCAGAGAAGTGCTTGTTTCAAAGATGAAAGCAGGAGCATCCGGTAAACTGGAAACAGGTATTATTCAGGCTCTCGGTGTTATTGGCGGTAATGAAAGTGAAAATATTCTCATTTCTCTGCTTCAAACAACAAAGGGGCAAAAGATTGATCCTGAAATTGAACGAACAACTATAGGAGCACTTTCTGAAATAACAAAACGAGATATCCGAAACAGAAAAATATACTCAATACTTTCTTCATATCTTTCGAATTCCGATAAAAATTTAAGAATTCTTGCCATCCGGGGAATAGCGCATTATAAATCAGCGGCAGCGGTAGCTCTTCTTTTACCAATTTTAAGGAATGAGAAGTCTGAGGATGTCAAAATTGAACTCGTAAAAAGCCTAAGTTCGACAAACAACCCTAACGCTGTTCCGGCTATTACCGCACTGTTAAAAGATCCCGGCAGCTCCCAGGATTTGAAACAAACAGTTATATCTGCCCTTGGAAATAACAGTAATGGCTCGAAATCCGTATTTCAAATAGTGGACTATCTGGGGGATAAAAGCAGCATTCTCAGAGCCGTTACGAGACAAACTCTCGAAAAACTTTACAAACAAAACAGTTCGGTAGTTATCGGAACACTTAACCGTAAACTTGTTACCCGTAAAGATGAGCTGTTTCTTAAAGAAGCTTCTTCTCTCCTTGCTAAACTTGCAGATCCTGCTACAACACCAACCATTACAAACCTTCTTCAATCTGCCTATCCCTCAGTGAAAAAGAACGCGACATGGGCACTCTACCGGATCCGGCCGGAGAATAATCTTAAAGTGGTAACTGAACTTCAAAAACTCGTTACCAGCGAAACAGAATCTACAGAAGTAAGAATTAATGCTGTACGGGCTCTTGGTGCCATGGGATTTGATCCTCCCCGGGCTGATGTGTGGAAGACATTGATAGCTCCACTCAAGCTTCAGGATGTAAAATATTCTATGCTGAAACTATTTGCCGTAAAAGCAATCGGACAACTCGGGACAGTTAACAGGCAGGTTATTTCCGCGCTCACGGCAGCTGTGACCCGTGAAAAAAATGAAACTATACGTATTTCCGCGGTAGAAGCTCTTGGATCAATGAATGGACTTGATACTTCAGTTGAAAAAATTCTCGTCGGAACTTTTAAACGCAGCAAAGATTCCAACCTCCGTCTTCCCATACTGGAGGTTCTTGGTGATATGGGTTCTTCCCAAACTCCTATTTTGGCCCCATTACTTCTTA
This sequence comes from uncultured Spirochaetaceae bacterium, assembly GCA_964434925.1. Classification (GTDB taxonomy): domain Bacteria; phylum Spirochaetota; class Spirochaetia; order B11-G9; family B11-G9; genus S145-15. The sequence goes on along the minus strand of CAYSXD010000036.1, from coordinate 7,172 downwards.
CAAAGGAACAGAGTCCGGAAGTTAAATACCGGGTTATTTATGCACTATCCAGGGTAGGAGATGAGAAATCACTTTCGGTACTTCTTGATGAAACATCGGATAGCGATGTTTCAGGATATCTGACCGGTGTGCTGGAAGATGCAGACCGGACCATACTTAGTGGTCTTTTAGCAAGAAAAATAAGAACAGAAACTAACTCCACACGGATTGCGGCATTTAAAGCATTAAGAAGCAGTTTTGAGGATACATTCTAGGAAAAGGATGTCTTTACCAGGAGAAAATAACAGTATTTTTCATGTTGATATGGATGCTTTTTATGCATCCGTTGAGCAGGTTGATAACCCTGAATATCAGGGCAAACCGGTTATTGTCGGTGCCAGCCCCGGTAAACGCGGGGTTGTATCAGCCTGTTCGTATGAAGCCCGAAAATTTGGTATTCACTCCGCGATGCCCATTTCTCAGGCATTCGGGCTTTGCGAAGAGGGAATATTTGTTCATGTTCATATGAAACGCTATCAGGAAATAAGCAGAACCATTATGAGCATATTTGACAGATTTACACCGGTAAAGACGCAAATATCAATTGATGAGGCCTTTCTTGATATGACAGGCACGGAAAAACTTTTTGGCCCTCCCCGTAATGCCGCCAGACAAATAAAGACTGCAATAAACAATGAAACAGGGCTCACTGTTTCTGTCGGTATTGCTCCAAACCGTCTTTTGGCAAAAATTGCTTCGGATTTCGATAAACCCGACGGTCTTACAGAAATAAAAAGGGGAGAAGAGCTTGTCTTTCTTGATAAAATCAGGCTTAAAGATATATGGGGGCTTGGTAAAAAGACTCTCGGGCATCTTCAGGATTTTAATATAACAACAGTGCGGCAGCTTAGACAGGTTGATCTTGCCGTATTAAAAAAAATAGTTGGAACATCCGGCGGGCAGTTTTTATTTAATGCAGCAAGAGGAATAGACCCCGGTATCTATACTGGTGAAACAAAATCAAAATCAATCAGCAGTGAAACAACTTTCAGTATGGATACCAGGGACATCGAAGGAATAAAATTAACACTTCTTAACCTCTCTGATCAAATTATGTTCAGGCTGATGGGACATGGACATAAAAGCAAAACTGTCTTCATCAAAATACGGTACGCGGACTTCAGGACAATTTCCGTACAGACAACCCTTGACAGATATCTGCAGACATCTGACGAGATATACAAAACAGCTCTCCGTCTTTTTGAAAAAAAATGGGACGGCAGTACTCCTCTGCGTCTTATTGGTCTCGGAGTCTCCTCTGTTGAGACAACAAATATCCCAAATCAAATTCAGCTGTTTCCGAATGATGAAGACCAGAAATCCAGAGTTGAAAAAACTGTTCTTTCACTAAGAGCGAAGGGGAGCAGAATAACGAGGGCGAGTCTCCTGAATACGGAGACCCGCTCAAACCGCTAGAACTGTTACATTTTGGAAAGAATCTCTTTCACTTCCTTCAAGTCATCTGCATCTGACGGTTTTGCATCGGGGAGAGTGCTGAGTTTCTTTTCAAGCCATACCATGATGGCTTTTGACTCTTCCCTGTCCGAAAGTTTTGCGAGAGATTTCGAACTGTACGGAGGAACTGCAGCAAAATCGACAACCCCCTCATAATACCAGTTTTTCTTTAGAAGGGATTTTTCACTGTTGTATTTTACCTGCTTTTTTTTCTGCTCTCTAATACGTTTTGAAACGCTCCATTTCCTGCTCCACAAATCTTTTCCCAATGCCAGGTAGTATGAGTAATGGTACGGACGTGCTTTCTTCTCCTGGTTGTCAATGGCTTTACGCGCAAGTGATACTGCATAGTCCACATTACCGAAAGAGATGAAACCGGGAACTTCGTAATACAACCTGCCGAGAACATAGTAGGAATCACCGTGCCGGGGATTATTGTTGATCGCTTTCTCAAGATCATCCCGCATTGAAGGCGCTTTAAAAAGGGAATTCAGAATTCCTTTTGTCTCCCCCCATCGCCCGGTGTTGGCGGAACGCCAGTAGTAGGCATTGTAATTCCCCGGCTCGTACTTGAGAGATTTATTCGCAAAAGCAATACTTCTGTCATATCCTGCAAGAAGTTTATCTTTCGAGAGCCCCTCACGTTCTTCCTGATCAACAATTTCCAGATTGGCCCGGGCAAGTCTCCAGTTTATTTCACCTTTTTCCAGATTTGTTTTCGCACTGGAAAGCGCGTTTACAAGCAGGGTGTATTCCTGTTTATATTGTCCGGCATCATGCAGCGTATCAGCTTTTTTAAAAAGCGCTTCATCTGCCCACATCCCTCCGGCTACGAGAAAACAAAACACGAAACCCAATAGTATCTTTTTCATAAAAGCTCCTCTTTTTTTACAATATAGCATATACCAGCTACATTTTCCACCTGTAAATTTCTATTCTTCCATCCAGAAAATCAGTAAAAGCAATCATTTTACCGTTTGGAGCAACCGCAAGCCCGGTCGGCTGATTGCCTCCCCATGTCCAGTCAACAAGACGGTGTTTTCGTGTGTCATAAACAAAAATTTTACCAAATACAGGTCCTTTATGCAGATATCCTTCCGCACTGTTTTTTCCACGTGAAGAGATAAACAAATAACGTTCATCAGGGCTGAGAACAATAGTATTCAGATTGCTTCCCGCGTAGAATGTTTTCAGAACCCTGTCGGTATGAATACTTACAACAGAAACAGTGCCCCTGTACATATCGGAAACGTAAAACCTGTCTGCTTTACGCGCTACGACAATGTGCCGTGGCGCCCCTCCCTTCCCGATTGTTATTATTTTTATTACCTTTAAAGAGGAAAGGTCTATCTTTACCACCGTTCCCGCGGAGTACAGAGCTGCATAGAGGTATCTGCTGTCCGGTGAAACCCCAAGTCCCCTGGGAATACCGGGTACCTTAACATTTTTTATCACCGAGTGCTTTTCTATATCAATAACGGAAACAGTATGGGATTCCCAGTTGGAAATAAAAGCTCTTTGTTCCTTCCCGTCCGTTATGATAACCTTTGGCCATCTCCCCCTGGAAGAAAAACTCATTTTATAGGAAAAGTTTCTACTGTCAAAAACATGAATCATTCCCGTTGTCATCTGACTCACCCAGAGTTCATGGAGTCTCTTAATAAAGAGCAATTCGACAAATCCCTTTTTTTCAGCATACCTTTTAGGCAGGGTCACCCCCCGTACCTTTCCATACCCGTCAGCATGGAAGACCTCTATCCCGCTGCCGGTTAAAAGAGCAGTTACAAGGTACATTCCCGAAGGAGAAAAACAAACACTTTTGGGTTGACTGCCTGTCTGTATGAAGGAATCGAAAATAAGGTATGTATTCTTTCTCTCCAGCTTATACTCTTCAATTTCCCCTGTTGGCTGGTGATAAGAAATAAATTTATCTCTGTACTGCGGAGCATGCAAAAAAGCATATTCCCATTGCTGCTTTATTTCATAATGACGGACTCCGCTGGAAAGATATCCCGATTTTACCGGTTTATTATCTATAAGGAGTACCGCGTTTGAAGGAAAACATTTAATATCAAGCGAAAAAGAAGACCATGCAGGAATCACACTAAAAGATAAACAAACCAGGAACAGAATTGCTTTTCCCAGAGAAATCATAGTGTAATAAGTTTTTGAGGTGAATGTTCTGTCACATAAATAGTGTCAAATCTTCCCGAATGTTCAAAATCCTGATTGGGGAAATGGCTTTTTCCAAAAAAGAAAATAATATCCATCATATCATTACTGCTGTTACTTAAAGAATATCGATAATAACAGGTGTACTTCTCTAAAATTTTTTTATGTTCGGGAGTATAAATAAGTGTAACATCCGTCAAACGGCGCAAACGCGAGCGCAACCCTCCATACCAGACCCAGTCCATAAACATGAGGTTCAGTTTCTTTTTTTCATCCATATAGTAAAGTTCATAAATTCCCCCGATAGAAGGCACCGAAGCGGAGATATCATATTTGTCGGCTTTTTTAAGAACGGACCAGCGGATGGAAAAAAAAACTTCCCTTTTATCTACCTTTTTTGTTATAGTCGGTTCCACTCTACTATTATCCTCCGCATTTCCAGGGTGCTTGCAGCCACTCCCGGGTGCCCTGCTATTATAATCAGGTAATGACTGGTATGCAACGTCTTTAGTGCCCCTTTAATTTATTTTCATTTCAAGGTAGTATCCCTCATGGCTGTAAATATTGTACTGGTAGAACCGGAGATTCCCCAGAATACGGGAAATATCGCCCGAACATGTGCCGCCACAGGAAGTGCACTTCATCTTATTAAACCCCTCGGATTCTCTGTAGAGGATAAGTATTTAAAACGTGCCGGCCTGGATTACTGGAATTTACTGGATATTCACTACTATGAAACAATAGAAGAATTTCTGTTAGCCGCAGGTTCGGGTGAGCTGGTTTTAGTATCCACGAAAGCTCAGCGGACCTATTCGGATTTCACCTATAGAGATGGATGTTTTCTTGTTTTAGGGAAGGAGACAAAAGGGCTCCCTGAAGAACTCCTTATAAAATATCCTGACAGCTGTGTGCGGATTCCCATGGTTGCGGAAGCACGGTCATTAAACCTGTCAAATTCCGCCGCTATTATTGCGTATGAAGCATACAGGCAGCTTAACTTTTCCAATATGCAGCGTAAAGGCAAGCTGCAAAGACTGAAATGGAGGATTAATATATGAAAAACATCGGTATCATAGGAATGGGTAACATGGGATTTGCAATTGCGGATGGAATTAAAAAATCTCATCCGGAATGTTCCCTTGCGGTTACTGATAAAGATCCGGTTCTGGCGGAAAAAATGTCTGAACTATTACAGGCAAAAGCATTCAGTGCATATCCAAATTTCTTTAAACTCTCAGACATTATTATAATAGCTGTTAAGCCGCAGCATCTTGACTCTCTTTTTTCTGACATTGCTCCGTTTACCCGAAATAAAAAAATAATTACTATCGCGGCCGGAAAAAAAATTTCATACTTTACCGGACATCTTGATACCAGTCAGATTGTTCGTTTCATGCCTAATATTGCTGCAAAAACATCCCATTCCCTCACGGGTATAACATTTGGAGAAGAAGTTTCAGAAACCTTCAGGGAGGAGGCACGGCAGATAGCCGATTCATTCGGAGAAGTGGTCATTATTCCGGAAACCCTCATGCCGGCTATTACCGGGCTTTCAGGAAGCGGTATTGCCTACGTCTTTTCATTTATACACGCTCTGGCTCTTGGAGGTACCCATAGCGGTATTCCGTACAATACATCGCTTGAAATTGCACTAAAAACGGTTGAAGGCGCGGTATCACTTCTAAAGAAAGATAAAAGCAACCCGATAACCAGTCTCACAAATGTGATATCCGCCGCAGGAACAACTATTGAAGGTATAAAAGCTCTTGAAGAACACGGATTCACCGTTTCAGTAATGGATGCTGTCAAACGGGCATCTGACAGAGCAAAAGATTTTGAAAATTAGTACCACACGAAAAGGGAGTAGAATATGCTGGACTTAAAATTTATAAAACAAAATACGGATGACGTTAAAAAGAATATACACAATAGAAACATGGTAGTTGATGTTGATAAGGTACTTTCGCTTTACGACCAAAGGATCAACTATATAAGAATTACGGAAGAGCTCAGACAACAACGAAATGAGAACGCAAAAAAAATGAAAGGAAATCTTTCTTCTGAAGAACGTCAGCATTTGATTGAAGAAGGCAAATTGTTCAAATCTGATATAGCAGATAGTGAAGATAAACTTGAAAAAATAGAAAAAGATCTTTTTAGCGAGGCTGGCAGGATCCCCAACATGGCTCATCCTGATGCTCCCGTCGGAAAAGAAGAGAAAGATAATCTTGAAATAAAAAGGTTTCTCGAACCAATTTATTTTTCGTTTCCAAAAAAAGATCATGTCCAGCTTGGAAAGGACCTTGATCTGATTGATTTTGATACAGCTACTCAGGTAGCAGGACCAAAATTTTACTATTTGAAAAATCAGGCTGTCTTTCTTGAACTTGCACTGATCCGCTATGCTCTGGACATAGTACAAAAAAAAGGCTTTACACCCATGATTACCCCCGATATCGCCCGGGAGGAAATCCTTGAGGGAATTGGATTCAACCCCCGGGGAGAGGAAAGCAACATCTATAGTCTTGAAGGAACAGGCACCTGCCTTATCGGTACAGCCGAAATAACACTAGGGGGCTACTTCAGTAATCAAATAGTTTCCGGAGATTCCCTGCCCCTAAAAATGGCCGGTCTTTCCCACTGCTTTCGAAGAGAAGCCGGTGCCGCGGGTCAGTATTCAAAAGGTTTATACAGGGTTCATCAGTTTACCAAGGTTGAAATGTTCGCATTCTGTATGCCCGGGCAGTCCGAAGAGCTCCATAATGAACTGCTGCACATTGAAGAAGAGATATTTCAGGGGCTTGAAATACCCTATCGCGTTGTTGATACCTGCACGGGAGATCTTGGAGCACCGGCATACAGGAAATATGATATAGAAGCATGGATGCCGGGCCGTGGTAAAGACGGGGAATGGGGAGAAGTAACAAGCACTTCCAACTGTACTGATTATCAGTCACGCAGACTGGGAATTCGAGTTAAAGACGGAGGGAAGACAACGTATCTTCATATGGTCAACGGAACAGCTGTTGCAGTGTCCCGGGCGATTATTGCCATTATGGAAAATTTTCAACAGAAAGACGGATCAATTAAAATTCCGAAAAATCTTGTACCCTATACAGGGTTTGACAGTATAAAGAAACATGGGTGACAGAAGTTATTTAAGAACGCTAGTTAATAAAATTCTCCCTCTCTTTTCCTATTTTAACTTCTTCACAGCTGTTAACAAAGTCCATATATTCCCATATACTGCGACAGAATGATTCCATTAGTAGAAATAAAACAACTTTCATTTAAATATCCGGACTATCCGGGACTTAAATTTAATGAACTCTTTACCAACATTAACCTTACACTGCATAAAGGTGATTTTAGAGTAATTCTGGGTAAACCTGAAACAGGGAAAACAACTCTCTCAAGGATACTCACCGGACTCATCCCCCGTTATACAGGAGGCAGCCTTACCGGTACTGTTTCCATCAGTGGTAAAAATATAGATTCTTTCAAAC
>CAYSXD010000035.1:0-13897 GCA_964434925.1 uncultured Spirochaetaceae bacterium | reverse complement strand
TATACTCCCTATAACGGGATGAAGGTATCGGGCAGGGTGGAAATGACAATTCTCAGAGGTGATATTATAGTCAATGGCAGTTCTTTTACCGGTCAGAGGGGGAGTGGAATGTTTTTAAAAGCACATACTCCCGGAGTGTACCGGGAGGTATGCTAATCAGCTTAATTATATCTGTTGAACTGGAGAATTAAAACTTTGAAAAGGTTTTAGTTTTTGCAGCTTTAACCCCAGTAGTTACTTCAGCTGTAACTGTATCGTCTGTCTTGAACTTATCCGTTTCAGATTTCAATTTTGTTGATTCCACAGCTATTTGTTCCGTAGCCTCAGACAGTTTTTCTGTTTCTTTTCCTATCTCTTTTGAACCGGTAGCAATTTCATCCATTGAGCTTGATACTTCCAATGATATTCTGTCAACCTTGGAAACTATCCTGTTAAGCTCCTCTACTGTTGAGGTAATATTACCGGAACTATCAGTTACTTTTCCGCTAATACCATTCAGTATCTCAATTGAATGGAGTATCTGGGTTCCCCCTTCCGCAAGTTCTTCTGTTGTGGTAAGAATCTCTGAAAAAGCATTGTAGACACTTTTTACCTCGAGGCTGATCTCTGAAAAACTTCTACTTGTTTTATCTCCCTCTCTGACTGCTTCTTTTATCCGTTCTATTATCGATTTAATCTCAGTCTTTATATCTTTCGCATTTAAGGCCGCATTCTCTGCGAGTACCCTGATTTCATCGGCAACTACAGCAAAACCCCTTCCCGCATCACCCGCGTGGGCAGCTTCAATTGCGGCATTCATGGCAAGCAGATTTGTTTGAGCGGATATATTATTAATAACAGCAACCATTCCTGAAATACTTTCAATATTTTCTTCAATAGCACCAATAGCTTTAATGGTAGAGGCAATTACTATTTCACCTTTTTCAGTATTTGTAAGAAGGGTTTTCGTTGTTTCTTTTTTGCTGGAGGTAATTGATGAAACATTCTGTATTGAGGCAACCATCTGATTAACAGCGGAACTGGAGTTTTCAATTGCTTCTGACTGCTCCTGAATAGTAATATCAAGATCTTTGACTTCATTCTGAATTCCTGTAGTACTTTCTGTTGTATTATCTATTATACTTTTCAGCGTTTCCATTGATTTAATAGTGCTTGTTATATTAGCCGTTATTTCAGTAACAGCTGATGTTGTATTTTCAACCTGACTATTTAAATCTTCCTTTACCACAATTGTTGTGTCAACACTCTTTTTAATAATGGTTACCATTTTATTGAGTGTTTCAATGAATAAATTAAAAGATCTGGAAAGGGAGCCTACTTCATCAGAAGTTGTTATTTTAAGTTTTTTTGAAAGATCCCCCCCACCGCTGGCTATTTCAGAAAGCATTACATCAACTCTGGTAATTGGAATAGTAATCATTTTTATGAGGAAGTATGCGAGGAAAATTCCTATAACGGCAAGTATAAAGACAATACTAATGAACAGGCTGGAAAAAGCTTTTACTGCTTTGCGTGTTTCCGCTTTTATTGCTGATTGCGAAGCTATTATTTTTGAAATATTGGTAACCGCCGCAACAACACCAACATTCTTTCCGCTAAAATCCCGAATAGGAAATACGGTAACTGCGTAGTTTCTATCCTTCTTCCGATACATATTCTGAGCACCTTTATCTAAAAGACTTCCGGTTACGATATTGTTTGTAATATCAGGATCTGTAACATCCGTTAAGACATATTTGTTATCAATGACAGGATATCTTACCTTATCATTGAGTGACTTTGCTATTTTTAACAGACTTGCGTCCATATACGCGGCATAAAACGTTCTGTTATCTGTTTTGAGATTTTCAAAGACTTCAGAAAAGGGAAAGAGAATTTCAACTGATCCGAGATGGTTTCCCGCGCTGTCCTTAACAGCTGTGATCCCCCGAATAGCAAAACCTCCCCGGCCGATTTCAATACCTGTTATTGGTTTATAGGGTTTTGTATTTACCTGCAGAACGGTCGATCTAAAAGAACTTAGATCATCAGAAATATCCACTTTTTTACCATCAACGGTTGTCTGATAACCGTTTCGCCAGAGCCGAACAAGACTCCTCCCATTGGGAAGATGAAAGTGGAGTTTCAGAACCTTCCCCTCCGTTCCTGAACTGTATCCGGAAAGGACAGGTTTAAATATTTTTCTTAAAGTTTCCCGTGCTTTTTGTGACTGGGGGGACTTTGGATTATCAATATTACCTGAAAGAGCAGTTTTATACGCCTGGGTAACTTCCGGATCTTTACTGAAAAGTGAAGCCATTGAGAGGGCTTTGACTCCAATAATATTGATCTGTTTCTCAATCGAAGCCTGAATATTTTTACTGTTATCTTCAATTTCTCTACTGATAAGCGCATTGATCGTAGCCAGATCACTTGTATTGGCATGGTTGAAAAAATAGAGAGCTGTTAAAAAAGTAGCTGTTCCTAAAAAAACTACTATACCAATAATAATAAAACTTATTTTATTGCGTATTTTCATGGTTCCCCCTACGTTACTTATTATTCTAATAGTTACTATCTGATAATGCAACAAAATAAAGGAGGAAATTATTCCTTAACCGAACCGGAGAGAAGTCCCTTTATAAAATACTTTCCCAAAAAAATATAGATAAGCAGAACCGGAAATGCGGCAAGAAATGCCCCTGCCATAGGAATATTCCAGCTTACTGCCTGTCCACCGGCAAGCTGAGCAAGTCCCACGGTAATAGGGTTTGCTCCCGGCTTTGTAAGGGTAATGCCCCAGAGAAATTCGTTCCAGATTTGTGTAAACTGCCAGATACCCACAACAACAAACCCGGGAATGGAGAGGGGCAGAATGAGCTGTGAATAGAGGCCAAAGTAACCGGCTCCGTCAAGGCGTCCTGATTCCATAATTGATGTCGGAATCTGATCGTAAAAATTTCTAAAAAGCAGAGTAACTATGGGAATGCCGTATATGACATGAGCAGCAATAAGCCCCTCCAGAGATCCGTAAAGGCCAATAGTTTTAAGAACCTGAAAAAGGGGGATAAGGATGATCTGGTAGGGAATAAACATACCGAAAAGTAGTAATGTAAAAATTATTTCACTTCCTCTGAACTGATTTTTTGAAAAGACATAACCGTTTATTGAACCAATAAATGATGATAAAATTGTCGCAGAAAAAGCAAGGATTAAACTGTTAAAAACATCCGTTTTTAAAAGAGCAAACGCACGACTGTAGCTGTGTATATTAATTTTTGAAGGGAAAGACCATGATGTAAGGAGGCTGATTTTTGACGGTTCTTTCAGAGAAGTAATAAACGCCATATACATTGGGACAAGGTAAACTCCAACAAGAAGGGCAAGTAGAAAATAAAATATAATTCTTTTCAATTGACGCGCTTTCATTGAGTTTTCCTTTCTTTGTGGGTATGAATCATATAAGGGATTATAAAAAGGGCGGCAAGAATAAATAGAATAACTGACATTGAAGCCCCAAGGGCAAATTGGTTTGCTCTAAAAGTTGTCAGGTACATATCAATGGAAGGATGCCCTGTATTGATATTATCTGCTCCTGCGAGAGTATAAATAAGACCAAATAGTTTTAAAGAAATATGAGCTAAAATAATAACGGCACTTAGAGTGATAGGTTTTACATTGGGAATTGCAATTTTCCAGTAATATTGAAATTCATTTGCTCCATCCAATCGTGCAGCTTCTTTCATCGACTCTGATAAACCTCGAAGTCCTGCCAGGTAGAGAGCCATAGTATAACCTGAGTATTGCCAGATAGCGGCCATAAGAATACCGAGAGTAGCAAGGTTTAGCCCATGTTTTTCCTTATATGGCAGTATTGGTGGTAATAGTGTTCTGAGTACTACTATGTACAGAAGACAGAGAAGCGTTATGATTCCATAGATAGTTCCTCTCCGTAGCTTTTTTTTCCTGATATTTCGTATAGATAAGAAAAGAGTAATCAGTCCCAGAGAAACGAAAAGCATAGCAGGCAGGTCCTGCCAGTTAAAGTTCAGGACAGATACTCTGCTGCTGATCCATAGGAAATTACTTTTTGGCAGACCAAGAATCCGGGGAATCAGATTGATTCCGCCATCGGGAGAAAGAAGCCAGCGCCAGATGGTTCCTGTTACAATGAATGAAAGGGCCATTGGATAGAGGAAAATTGTTCGAAAAAGGCCTTCATATTTAACCGATCTATCAAGGAGGATGGCAAGGAACAAACCGAGAAGGAGGGTTCCTCCGAGGAGAAAGAGGGAATAAAAAATTGTATTGACGATATCCTGTCTGAATCTGCTTTGAATAAAGCCGGTAAAAAGATTCCTATAGTTCCCAAGCCCTATAAAATGTTTTACCGGATTTAATGCAAGTCCGGCACTTCTTCCCCAGTCGGTCAATGATGTGTAAATCGTATTTCCAATAAAGCCGTAAACAAAAATGCCAATAAGAATAATGGAAGGAAGTACTATCAGAACCGATCTCAAAGTATCTTTCTGGTGTATTTTAGATATCGTTGACGCCATATGTTCCCTTTATATAAAGAGCAGGCCCTTTTTGAAAGGCCTGCTTTCTGTAAGAATCTATTTGCCAATTCCATTTTGAATTGCGATAGCCTGGCATGCATTGGCAGCCTGCTGAGCATTATGACTATTCAAAAACATTTCCATAACAGATGAAAAATCGTTCATAAACCCTTCATTTGCAACAACTCCGTGAGTTAAACTTCCTACAATCCGATCTTTTGCCCACTCTTTTGCCGCAGACTGTGAATAAACATTGTAAAGAGAAAGGTCTGAATCTGTTCTTGCTGAGATGGAACCCTTAAGCGGATTGAATGCATCCTGTCCTTCTTTGGAGCCGCAGGTTTTAAGCCATGCAACGGTTGCATCAGGATTCTTTGCTCCTACAGGAAGTCCAAAACTATCCGAAAGAAAGATAAATATTCCCTTTGTTCCGGGAGATGTGGTCCATCCGTAATCTTTCTTCGGTTTTAACTTTAATGTTGTGGACATATACCCCGAAGCCCAGTCGCCCATTATGTTGAATGCTGCCTGCCCATGTACAACCATATCGGTTGCTTGCTGCCATGAAAGTGAAGCGGCATCTTTATTTGTATATGAAAGAATTTTACCCATAGTTTTCCAGACATTGACAACTTTTGGGTCGGTCCATGAGAGTTTTCCACTCCAGAGCGCTTCATAGTCATCTGCGCCGAGTAATCCAAGAGCAACACTTTCCCAGAGATGATTTACTGTCCATGACTGGCCGAGAGCGAGCGGGATTATGCCTTTTGCTTTAAGTTTTGCAGCAGTGGTAAAAAACTCATCCCAGGTTTTAGGGGCGGAGACTCCCCATTTTTTTAAGTTCTCAGGGATAAACCACATAACGTTTGAGCGGTGGATATCTACCGGAACTGACCATATACCGTTTTTGGTACCAATAAGATTAAGAAGGTCCTTCGGGAATACTTTCAGCCAGCCTTCCTCTTTAAATAAAGGAGTAAGGTCAACCATTCTATTTGCGATTACCCAGGTCCCTATTAATTCCTGACCGGCATGAACCTGAAAGGAATCGGGCGGTGAACCACCAAGCATTCTCGTTTTTAGAACGGCTTTGGCATTAACTCCGGACCCACCTGTAATTGTAGCATTAATAACATTAACATCTGGATAATTCTTCTTGAAAACTTTTATCAATGCTGCAAGCGCTGGTCCTTCATCGCCTGCCCACCAGGAAAAAATTTCCAGATTACCACCTGGTGTTTTATTGTCAAGAACAACCTGCGGTACTTTTGCTTTTACAGCTGCGGGCGCTGCTGCTTTTTCCTGTGTTCCATTTGCAAATACAGCGGTACCCGCGGTAAATAGTGAAACAATCAGGGCCAGAATCAGAACTTTTCTTAGTTTCATACTTTGAACTCCTTAAAAAAAATTTGTTATACATGATGGAACGGGATTATTTCTTTTAAACAGATACCTGTAAAAGTAACTATTTACCAGAATAACAAACCTAATTCCTTATCATGTAAGTAATTATGCACCCACTTTCTGTATTTGTCAAATTTTATTTGTATTTTTTTTGAAAATCTGTCGGGGTATCTCCTGTTAGTTTCTTAAATACGACGGCAAACTGGTCATACGATCTGAATCCTGTTGCTTTTGCCACGTTTGCGATGGAATCCGAAGTGGATAGCAGAAGTTTTTTTGATTTTTGAATCCTTATATACCGGATATAATCATAACATGTTTTTCCTGTTTCTTTCTTGAAAAGTCTGCTCAGATAAACCCTATGGATACCTATCCGGTCGGAAAGAGTTTCAAGAGACAGGTTCCCTGTGTATTCGGTTTTTATAATGTGTATGAGTTCTCTGATATGAATGTTTTCAATTTCAGTAATACCTTCTCCTTTTGTAATGGTAAATAGTTCGTTAAAACGATTTTTAAACCACCGGTACATTTCCTCCATTGTTTCCAGTGAATGGACTTCATGAAACTTTTGTACTGAATCATTTATTTCCTCCGACAACTCCAGATGATGTATTTCATTGTACGTCATTATCATGGCCAGAAGGGTGGTGTTTACATACTCAATATAGTTAAATTGAATCATTCCCGATGCTTTCATCTTAAAGAGAGTTTCCAATCTTTTAAAGAAAATAGTTTTGTCATTTTGTATCATCGCCTGTTTGATCATATGGAGGGTATGCTCTGTCAATTCAGGGTCCCTCCAGATTACATTTTGAATGTGAGCAGGAATAATAACTCTTCGGTGTCCAAGAAATATTCGATAGTGAAGAAGCTTTTTTGTGGATTTAAATATACTTTGGATTTCAGAGAGGGTTGTAAACGGATTATTAGCTGCTATAGTTAACGTGATGTGACAGTGGTAATCGACATAGTCTATAATCCGGGCAGGTATATCGGGATTAACTTTTTTATTATCTTCAGGAGTAAGAAGCATAGCAAGTTTTCCGTTACCCATATTCGATATAATGCTGTCGCATTCTGATTCCAGTTTCTCCTTTACCCTTTCCATCACAGCTCCTATGTCAGTTCTGTCATAATCATAATAATCAACCTGTGCTAAAAGAAGAAAGAAGTATTTTCTAAGAGAAAAACGTTCTTCCAGATTTTTTATGATATTTTGATTATGCTCTTCAAAGAGGGTAAACAGATCTGATGTATTCTCTACATCGAAACAGGATGAAATTTCTTTATTCCAGGTATGAACATGGGTTCTTTCTGCAGTGTTCAATAATGCCGAGCGAAGGACTTCCTGTTCGAGAAAATCTTTAATAAGATAATCCTGAACCTTAAGTTTTATTGCTTTCTGGGCATATGAAAAACTTTCATAACAACTGAGTATGATAATAGGTATGTCTTCATTTTTCTTTCTGACAGCAGCTATAAAATCAAGTCCATTCATAACAGGCATTTCAATATCGGTTATGATTATATCAGGAGTTGTTTTATCGAAAAAATATAGGCCTTCTCTGCCGTTTTTTGCTGCCCCGCATATGGTATATTCTCCGCTCTGCCATATTTCCATGGAAATAAGCCGTTCCCGTGCGGCCTGTTCATCTTCCACAATAAGTACTTTAATCATTTCTTCCAGTACTCTTTGAAGGAAGTACAACCCTGATTAGTGTTCCAACACCAATTTTCCCGTCAATAGAGAGTCCATAGGATGAACCAAAGAGTATTTTTATTCGTTCATTAACATTCTGCAATCCTATCCTGTTGAATTTTCTTTTGCTGTTTTCAAGTGAAGAATCCATTCCCACTCCATTATCTCGTACTTCAATGATGAGCAGGGATTTTCTCTCAGTAATATTAATAGTGATTTTGCCTGTTTCTTTTACCGGTTCAAGGCCATGAAAAATAGCATTCTCAACAAGGGGCTGAAGAATGAGTTTCGGAACTCTTTTTGTTTCAAGCTCCCGGGGAATGGTATAGGTTATAGTGAAAGTGTCACCGTAACGAAGACGCTGTATTCTAATAAAGTTTTCAACAAGGATAAGCTCCTGCCTGAGGGTTACCAGTTCCTCCGTACCGGAAATAGCAGCCCGTAACAGAATATTGAAGGACTTCAAACTCTCAAATACAATGGTGTTTCCGTCTTTTTCTGCCTGGTATCCAATAGCATTTAATGTATTATGGATAAAATGAGGATTTATCTGTGCCTGAAGAAAATCAAGTTCATATTTAACGGATTCCAGTTCAGCGGCATGCTTTTCTTCCTGCTCTTTGTAAATATTGGCAATAAAACTGTTTATCTGGGAAACAAGTTTGTTATAAACTTCTCCTAAATACTTTAATTCTCCGGATGTTTTTATATCTATTTTGTGGAGATCACCTGTTTTTTCATAGGAATGCATAACCGCTGATATTTCCATAATTGGTTTTGTAATAGTACGTGCCAGCAGGAAACTAATAATACCTGTTACGATGGTAAACACAAAGCCAATAAGCATAATGAGTTTTAGTGCAATGTTCAGGTTTCGTAATATAGCGGTATAGGGAATAATACCAGTTACAAACCAGTTTACCGAAGGGAGTAGTTTAATGAGTATAAGACATTTTTCTGAATTAACTTCGGCATTTATAGCAATATTTCCTGTAAGTTTTCTGTAATCCAGTTTCTTACTAATTGTATCGGGTGAGAAAGCTAACCCTTTATTAAATAAAAGCTCGTTCCTTTCGTTAAAGATATTTAACCCTGAAAAAATTTGATCTCTGTTGTTCCAGATGCTGCTAAAAAGCATTCTCTGATTAAGTACAGTAATCTGGTAACCCATTAGCCAGTAATTACCATCCAGCAGCCGCTGATACAAAGCGATGGTAAGGTTATTAGCCACCTGGTCCTTTGAATTATCTATTGGAAAGGTTCCGGGTTTTGCAAAATAGTAGAAATATTTTTTCCTTAAAAATTCGGTAAAATCATCATCACCAAGAATTGCCGCACTATAGAGGGATCTTGTATACACAGGGTCAAGGATCTCAAGATTATGGTTAATCAGTATAATTCGCTCAATGAGAGGAGAGCGATGCTCTGTCGGCTGAATGATATTACGCAGCTCTTTATAGAAAGCCGGATTATGAATTGCTTCAGTAGTATTCATTCTGTGGAGAATCCTCTGATTACTTGAAACTTCTTCTGTAATTTTCATAACCTGCAAAAGCTGGTCTTCTATCTCTTTTGAAATTTTTTCAATTCGAAGATTTAATTGTTTCTTGCTGCTTTCGGTGAGCTGATTGGAAAAAATAACCGAGATTAATATTCCTATAGTCAGAACTGTAGTGAGAATAATAATAATATAACTAAAAGTAAGTTTTTGGCTGATACTTAAAGACTTCATGGAGCCAGATCGTAAGATGAGAGTGTTATTGACGGTATTGGAGTCCGGTATTTAATATATTTAAACAACAGTTCGGCTGCCTGTTCTCCCTGCCTGTAGGTGTTAACAAAAACTGCCGCTTCTCTCTCAGGATTAAGAAGTTCGGTATCTTTACGGGTAGATCCAAACTCAATACTGAGTGTGTAGGAATAATCCCTCATTCCTACCTGATCCAATGCGCGCAGTGCCCCTGTCATCTCATCACTACTCCCGGCATAAATAATCCAATTTGTAACTTCCGGATGAGTCGAAAGAAGTCCCTGCATGGCTAGCATACCGCCGGCGGCATCATTTGCAGGTGAATTGACCCGGTAAAAGAAATCAGCGTGTAATCCCTCTATTGTAGATAAAAGTCTTTTTTTTACAGTGTTAGTCCATGTATTTATTTCCATAACCGATTCAGAGTTAAGCTCAGCAATACCTGGCGTTATCCCCGGGTTCGAAAAAAATGAATGGTTAATAATTTTTTCTGCCAGCCAGCTCCCGGCTGCCAATCCTGCAGCTGAATAATCTATTCCAATGTGCGGTGCAAGCTGTCTTCCCTGTTTATCAATAAGTTTATAATTGAGGGAAATAATTGGAAGTCCTGCTTCAAAAATTCTATTCACTACTATCCCACTCATTTTCTGTTCTGTCACTGCAATTGCAACTCCATCAACTTTTCTTCTTATAAGGGTATCTATATTCGTTAAGGTAAGATTCGAGTCCATCTTGTTGTCAAGTATGAGATATTGAATTCCATGTTTCCTGCAGGTATCTTCAAACCCTTTTATCTGCATGCGGTACCATTTAATATCTGTCCTTTTTACCATAAGAGCCAATCTTATATCTGCATTGACAGTTTTTCCCGGAATTCTATTCCCACAGGAGACAAAAAGAGCAAGAAGAGAAAAGTAGAAAAGGATTTTTCCGGGGTTTCCATCCATAATCTTACCGCAAAAATTTATCTGTACTCAAGGGCTATATCAACGTACGATTTAACGTTGTCCCTAATACCCTGTATCTCCTCCTCTGTCAGTTCTCTTATCATACGGGCAGGAGATCCCATAATAAGGGAACGAGGGGGGAATTTTTTCCTTTTTGTTACCAGAGAACCCGCGCCGACAATACTTTCTTCGCCTATTTCCGCGTAATCAAGAATTATTGCTCCCATACCAATGAGCGAATTGTCTCTAATCGTACAGGCATGGACAATAACATTGTGCCCGATGGTGACATTGTTACCGATAACAGCGGGGACATTATGTCCGACATGTATCACGGAATTGTCCTGTACGTTGCTGTTTTTGCCAATAATAACAGGAGCGATATCACCCCGAATGGTTACGTTGTACCAGATAGAGCTGTTTTCTCCTACCGTCACTTCTCCTATAATATCGGCGCTCGGAGCAATAAAAGCAGTTTCGGAAATTATTGGTTTTTTATTTTTAAAATTATATACCATTTTTTCTCCTCTCTTTCAGTAATTTACCTAAAAAAATTACAGTATGATAATACTGTATTCCGGATATCTGATACTATCAATAATAGGTTGTATTGAATATGATTGAACTGAATTATTATCTGCTGAAATATCCTTGCTTTTCATACTATCAGTATATAAGAAGTATCATACTTCTATCTACCACTTTTATTGACGGACAAGAATTAATCTGTTAGTATGCTAATAATAATTACAGGTTACTAGAGGAATTAATGCGGCAGACAAAACAGCGTCAGGTTATTTTGGATACCCTGCGGAAACATACTGATCATCCCGGGGCGGATTTACTGTACACTGAAGTTCGTAAAATTTTACCAAAAATAAGTCTGGGTACCATCTATAGAAATCTCGAACTTCTTACCGAAGCAGGAATAATTCTTAAGCTTTCAGGGAAAGACGGTCAGAAGAGATTTGATCCTGCCGCATCTCCCCATCCACACTTTAAATGTTTGAAATGCGGGGCAATAGAAGATCTTCCCTTTGATATTGATTCAGTGTTATCGTCCGATAGACAAAGGCAGTGGGAAGGGAAGCGTAAGATCGTAAGCGTTAACCTTGAATATACCGGTTTGTGCGAACACTGCAATGGGAGCAGTACAAAATAGCTTCCACAATTCTCGAAAACATCTATAAAAAATATCATCGTCCTGAATTTATTCATCCTGATCCCCTTGAATATGTTCTAAAGTATTCAAGTCCGGAAGATCAGGAAATAGCCGGTCTTATAGCTTCTGCGTTTGCATTGGGAAGAGTATCGGCAATACTGAAAACGGTTGAATCCGTTTTATCTGAGTTCCCGAATTTAAAGCTGGATTTGCTTCACATAAGCAGAACAGCGCTGGAACACCGTTTTCGGGATTTTAAATACAGGTTTTATTCATCAGAGAGTCTTGTTTCGCTTCTCATAGGTATTAAAATAACACTTTTAAAATATGGCTCGCTGGAAAACTGTTTTAATACGGGGAGAAGAGAGCATGCTGATAAAGATTCAATGAGGGAAGGGCTGGTTTCTCTTGTAACGAGTATTGAAGGAGAATCAGCAACTACTCGGAAAATACTCCCTGACCCCCGTAAAGGGAGTGCCTGTAAGCGTCTTTATATGTTTCTGCGGTGGATGGTCCGAAAGGATGCGATAGATCCGGGGCCGTGGAAAACGGTATCCCCGTCGGAGCTTAGTATACCACTGGATACGCATATTATGCAGATCAGTCATATTCTGAACTTTACGGAACGAAAGCAGACGGATAGAAAAACGGCTGAAGAAATAACTGCTGTCTTACGTGAATATGATCCGGAGGACCCCGTCAGGTTTGATTTCAGCTTATCCCGGCTTGGGATCCATCCTGATTTGAGTTATGAGGAGCTGTATCATCGTACAATGGAAGAGGTAAGATAAGTATTACTGGGTTTTTCTACAAATTATAAAAAATAAAGCATATGAGGCCTCATTACCCTACACCCGTATAATGTTTGAAGTGTTTGAGCCTTTCTGCATCATCCAGGACTATACATACCGCGTCGAGGCGTGCCGGGCCGTTATAACGGGTAAAGCCGATATAACGTTCGGCCGTTTTTTTCATTCGTGATAGTTTCTTTCTGTTGAGGGTCTCTTCCGGCATGCCTCTGTCATCTCTGGATTTCGTCCGTACTTCGACAAATACCAGTGTTGCATTATCTCTGGCAAGGATATCAATATCAGAATGCCCTACATGGATGTTTCTTTTTAAAATAGTATATCCGAAATCCTCAAGATAACGGGAAGCTATGGTTTCCCCTTTCATTCCCAGTTCAATTTTATTCATTAAACAATCCGCGGCCGGTATTGAAGCGCCTCTGCTATATGCATACTCTCCACATCCGGTTTGTTATCCATATCCGCAATGGTTCTGGCAATTTTAATTATTTTAATAGAGGACCGCGCGGACAGATGAAATCTGGTTGCTGCTTCCAGCATGATGGCTTTTGAATCCTCTTTTAACGGCGCGTATTTCCGTAAAAATTTATTTTTCATCTCCGCGTTGGTGAAAATAACTTCATCTTTAAAGCGCTTCTGTTGAATAGCTCGTGTTCTGATTACCCTCATCCGGATATCACCGGAGGATTCCTGTTTTATGACCTTTCCCAGACCTTTAAAAAGCTTATTTATATGCACAACAGGGACATCCACATGCAGATCTATCCTGTCCAGTATGGGTCCCGATAGTTTTTTCTGGTAACGGATGACTTCCCGCGGCGTGCAGGTACAGGCCCTTGTTTCGTCGAAAAGATAGCCGCATGGACAGGGATTTGCTGCCGCAACAAGAATAAAGCGTGAGGGATACGTTACCCGTTCAAGACTTCGTGCTATGGTAAGTTTGCCGTCTTCCATGGGCTGTCTGAGTGCTTCAATGACTGAACGCGGGAACTCATTAAACTCATCAAGGAATAATACACCCCGGTGAGCAAGGCTTATTTCTCCGGGTTTTGGATGCGTTCCCCCACCAATTAACCCTGCCTGGGAAATAATGTGATGCGGTGAACGAAACGGCCTGGTAATGATAAGTGATCCACCAGGAGGGATATTTCCCGCGCTGGAATAAATTCTGGTTACTTCCAGGGACTCCTCCTCATTCAACAAAGGCATAATTCCAGGCATAGCACGCGCGAGCATCGTTTTGCCTGATCCGGGTGATCCTACCATAAGAATATTATGGCCTCCGGAAGCCGCAATCTCAACGGCCCTTTTTGCCTGCTCCTGGCCCATAATTTCTTCCATATCGAATTCTACCGTATTTTTATTTTCCGGCAAAAGCTGTTTATACCGGGAAGGAATAATGATTATTTCCGATCTGAAGTGGGAAATGAGATGGCTGAGGTGCTTAACAGGAAATACGTTGATTCCTTTTACGACAGAAGCTTCGTTTGCAGACTGTTCCGGTACGAATATACTGTTCATGTGCTGCTCTTTAGCGAAAAGCGCGGCAAGGAGTGCTCCTTTTGTATGGCGAAGCGAACCATCAAGG
>CAYSXD010000034.1:8900-14005 GCA_964434925.1 uncultured Spirochaetaceae bacterium | reverse complement strand
CTGGAAGAACAGCAACGGCGTATCCGGTGAGGAACCGCCGGCCTGGGTTAAGAGCTCCTGGAAAATTGCCGATGAATGGAGCACAGTTAAACCCGGATCGGCGAAGTATCTGGAACTTGGCAGAGAGGTGGTTAAGATAAATGAGGATAATTTAGTGGTTATCGGTACTCTGGGTAACATTCCGTTGATAACCGAGGTCTCAAACAGACTTGGAAACACACCGAAATGGAAAATCAACAGCAGCTCCTATGGTTATGCTTATCCCTATCGGGCCGATCAATGGTACATTAAATAGATAGATAGATAGTTATGTTATTGTAAAGTAATGCAGGATCCGGGGGCCCTTAGCCCGGATCCGGCTTATTTTTCCTACTTTTGGAGAAGGAGAAAGAGGAGATGTTTTTTTTACTAATACGACGTATTGTTTCCGCTCTGGTTACTCTTCTTTTAGTATCTATCGTTGCTTTTGTTATTATTCAACTACCGCCTGGCGATTATGTTGATGCCTATGCAAGCAGAAAAGCTCAAGGCGGTACGATAGTTACCGAGGCTCAGCTGAATGCCATGCGTGTTCAGATGGGTCTGGATAAACCACTTTACCAGCAATATTTTAAATGGATCGGCGGCCTGATGAAGGGAAACCTGGGTTTTTCATGGCAGTACCACCAGCAGGTGGCCGATATAATTGTTGAAAGGTTACCCATGACACTCCTAATGGCCTTCTCCGCATTGGCGTTTACATACATTGTTGCAATCATCCTGGGGATTTATTCTGCTGTCAGGCAGTACTCCATAGGTGACAACATTGCTACTGTACTGGGGTATATTGGGCTGGCTACACCGGGGTTTCTGTTAGCATTGATTCTGATGTACCTGGGTCAGAAGTGGTTCGGTATGAGCGTTGGCGGACTATTTTCACTAAAGTTTCAGGGAGCCCCATGGAGCTGGGCAAAAGTCCTGGACCTGCTTGAACACCTCTGGCTGCCTGTTGTTGTCATTGGAATGGCCGGTACGGCATTCCAGCTTCGAACCATGCGCGCCACCCTTCTGGATGAGCTTAATAAGATGTATGTTACGTCTGCCCGTTCGGGCGGTATACCCGAGTTTAAGTTGTTAATGAAATATCCTGTACGTATGGCGCTCAATCCTATTATAGCCACTCTGGGCTGGGAGCTGAGTAAAATTATTTCCGGTGCACCTATAATCGGTCTGGTATTATCCCTGCCTACCCTGGGGCCTCTGTATATCACGGCGCTTTTAAATCAGGACATGTATCTGGCCGGCGCTTTGATTCTTATCTACTGTGCTCTGGTGATTATCGGCACCTTTATCTCGGATATACTGCTTATGATTCTGGATCCACGCATGCGTATAGGGGCGAGAAGTTAAAATGACAAAAAACAATCATAAAAAGGGTAACGGTAAAAAAGTAAAAAGGATAGACCTTGCCACCCATTTTCAGCTTATGTGGTGGAAGTTTCGGAAAAATCGCATGGCCATGATAGCGACCGGTGTACTTGGTGTATTTTTAATTATCTGCATTTTTCCCGAATTTATTGGTCCTTACGCACCTGGTACGCGTAATACCGATTATCTTCAGGGCCCCCCCATGAAGGTCCATTTGTTCGATGCTAATGGCAAATTTCATTTTCGGCCCTTTATTTACGGGACGGTCCAGAAGCGTGATCCGGAAACTTTACAGTTGCTTACTGTGGAAGATACCTCCAGACTGATCCCAATCCGTTTCTTTCATCGGGGTGCAAGCTATAAGTTCCTGGGGCTCTTTAAATCGAATAGGCATCTATTCGGGGTAAACAAGGGGATGATAAATCTTTTCGGTACTGACCAATTGGGGCGGGATATATTCTCACGTCTTATGCTTGCAACCCGCATATCTCTCTCGGTTGGGGCCATCGGTGTATTTTTTGTATTTATCATCGGGCTTATAATGGGCGGTATTGCTGGTTATTTTGGCGGCAGGGTGGACGACATAATCATGCGACTTATGGAATTCCTCCGGTCAATTCCGACTCTTCCGTTGTGGCTGGCTCTGGCCGCGGCTCTGCCGAGAAATTGGTCGGCGCTGAAAGTTTATCTGGCAGTTATCATAATCCTCAGTTCTGTCGGCTGGACCAATCTGGGACGGCGGGTGAGAAGCAAACTGCTTTCGATCAGGGAGGAGGATTTCGTCCTTTCAGCCCGGCTTGCCGGGTGCACTGATTCCAGGATTATTCTTCATCATATGCTCCCTACTTTTATGAGCTATATAATTGTGGATCTGACAGTTTCTTTTCCATACATGATACTGTCCGAGACAGCCTTGAGTTTCCTCGGTTTGGGGCTTCGTGAGCCAATTGTAAGCTGGGGTGTACTGCTCTATTCGGCCCAGAACGTTCAGGCCCTTGCGGAGATCCCCTGGCTGCTGATCACCGGCCTTTTTCTTGTGACTGCTGTGCTCGCTTTTAATTTTCTGGGAGACGGTCTGCGGGATGCGGCGGATCCCTTGGCAAAATAGGAGACAACCCGTAATGGAAAAAAAACTTTTACTGCAGGTAAATAATCTGCAAATTTCCTGGCTATATGATAAAGCCCTTATTCCCATTGTCAGCGGCCTGGATTTCAGTCTTGAAGCCGGAAAAGTCCTTGCACTGGTTGGTGAAAGCGGTTGTGGTAAGAGCGTTACCGCGCTCTCTCTTCTTCGTCTTCTGTCAAAAGAATTAAAGATTGTGGAAGGTGAGATTCTGCTTGCCGGGCAAAATGGCGAAAAAAGCATTGATATTGCCAAACTTGAACCCAGAAGTGAGGATATTCGAAAAATACGCGGCGGTATAGTCTCCATGATATTTCAGGAGCCTATGAGCTCTTTTTCACCTCTGTACACGATCGGGGATCAGATTATGGAGGTCATACTGATACACAACGACATTTCAAAAGAAGAAGCGCAGGAGCGTACGATCGATCTTTTAGATAAAGTCGAAATTGCCGATGCCAGGAATGCCGTCAAGCGGTATCCTTTTGAATTTTCCGGCGGTATGCGCCAGCGTGCCATGATTGCCAAAGCGCTTTCGTGCAATCCGTCGCTGCTGATTGCCGACGAACCTACTACAGCCCTGGATGTTACCATACAGGCTCAGATTCTCAACCTAATGCGTGATATGCAGCATGAATTCGGGACTTCAATCATTTTTATTTCCCACGATCTGGGTGTGGTGGGACAAATGGCTGACGAGATTGCCGTTATGTACATGGGTAAGATTGTTGAAAGGGGATCCGTGAGAGAGATCTTTAAGAGTCCGAAACATCCATATACGGTAAAACTGCTGGATGCTATTCCGCGGCTGGGCAATCTGGACGACATCAGGCACCTGGAGCCCATTAGGGGAAGTGTTCCCGGTTTGTTTAACCGCCCGTCAGGCTGTACCTTTCATGATCGATGTGATTATTATATGCCGGGTATATGTGATGCCACTTTCCCGGATCTGAAGAGGGTTTCTGAAAACCAATTCACCGCCTGTTACCTGTACGAATAAGGAGAGAACTATTGATGGGTACCATAATTGAAGTTAAAGATCTAAAAAGGTATTTTCCGGTGGGTAAAACCAGTTTTTTTGGTAAGCACAAGTCATTCTTAAGGGCGGTCGATGGTGTAAACTTTAAGATCCGGGAAGGTGAGAACCTTGGCCTTGTTGGGGAATCAGGGTCAGGTAAAACAACACTTGGCCGGACAATTATCCGCTTAATTGAACCCACCAGCGGCCAGATTATATTTAAGAATGAAAACGAAACAATAGATATTGCCACGTTAAAGCCTAAAGAACTGCGCAGACAATGGCGGCATATGCAGATGATTTTTCAGGATCCGTATGGATCGTTGAATCCCCGGATGACTGTAAAGGAAATCATAGGGGAGTCTCTTATTGCCAATCATCTGGCGAGCGGTGATGAGCTGGATGAGCGGATTAAGGATATAGCTATGCTTTCCGGGCTTAAAACCAGACAGCTCAGTCGCTATCCTCATGCTTTCAGCGGCGGCCAGCGCCAGCGTATTGCCATAGCCAGGGCGCTGATTATGCATCCGGAATTTATTGTGTGTGATGAACCGGTTTCTGCGCTGGATGTTTCCATTCAGGCTCAGATATTAAACCTGTTAAAAGATTTGCAGCAGGAATTGAACCTTACCTATCTGTTCATAGCCCACGACCTGGGTGCGGTTGCCTATGCCTGCGAAAGGGTTGCGGTTATGTATCTTGGCAGGATTGTTGAAATGGCAGTTACCGAAGAGATTTACTATACACCAAAGCATCCCTATACCGAAGCACTGATGTCTTCAATTCCACCCGACAATCCGGAAGTACCAATGCAGCAGCTTTTTATTAAAGGAGAGCAGCCCAGCCCGACCAGTCCGCCTTCAGGCTGTCCCTTTCACCCCCGCTGCAAATACGCGGATGACAATCGCTGCAGGACCGAAATTCCGGAGTTACGGGAAGTTTTTCCGGAGCACTTTGTTTCCTGCCATTACGCGGAAAGCCTTGATCTTAAAGGCGCCTTGAAGCAGGATATGGCAGCAATAATTAAAGGCGTGGGGAAAGACGGAACGATTGAGTCTTTTAATACAAGGCGAAGCAAAATAATTGGGAAACAAAAAATACATTAGGCAGGGTTTTAGAGTATGGGACCTAGGAACTTCTTATTTATTACTACAGATCAGTGGAGGGGTGAGTGTTTATCCATACTTGAGCATCCGGTTGTTAAAACTCCGAATCTTGATGCACTGGCTGCTGACGGCGTTCTCTTTGAGAATCACTTTGCACAGTGTATACCATGCGGGCCAAGCAGGGCTTCTATTTTTACAGGTATGTATATGCAGAACCACAGGTCAGTGGAAAATGGAACTCCGCTTGATGCCCGGCATACAAATATTGCACTTGAGTTTCGAAAACTGGGCTATGCTCCTTCTCTTGTCGGATATACCGATACGACACAGGACCCCCGTTTGTTTTCACCCAACGATCCCGACCTAAAAACATACGAAGGTGTTCTTCCGGGGTTTAAATGTCTTGCAATGTCAAGTGAGGAATTTCCGGAAGACTGGGCCCTGTGGCTTG
>CAYSXD010000034.1:0-8800 GCA_964434925.1 uncultured Spirochaetaceae bacterium | reverse complement strand
AGTGAAACGGCATTTGTAACATACAATGCCGAGAAATTTATAAAAAAATCCGGCAGTAAACCGTGGTTTCTTCATGTAAGTTATCTAAAACCGCACAGGCCCTATCTTGCGCCGGAACCATACAATAAAATGTATTCAACGGATAAAGTTCCTGCCTTTAAGCGTGCTGTGTCCGTGGAAGAGGAGGGAAACCAGCATCCCTTACTGGAATATAAACTCAAACAGACTTTACTTACCGGGGCCTATTCAGCTGATATTTATCCGAGGGATGATAAATCCTTAAAGCAGCTCCGCGCTACATATTACGGGCTTATGACAGAAGTAGATGATAATATAGGCAGGATTATAGCGCTTCTTAAAAAGACCGGCCAATACGAAGACACTGTAATTATTTTTACAAGTGATCACGGGGCCCAACTTGGTGATCACTATATTATTGGGCAGGCCCCCTATTTTGATCAGACTTTTCATGTACCGTTGATTATCAGCATACCTGGTGCGGAAGAGGAAGTGGAGAGAGGAACAAGGGTGGATGCCTTTACGGAGAGTATTGATATTTTGCCAACTGCTCTTAGTATTTTTGGGGCGGATATTCCTATTCAATGCGACGGTCGTTCTCTGCTCCCCTTTCTAAAGGGGGGAGAGCCTGAAGATTTCAGAACCGAAGCACATTGGGAGGTTGATTTCAGGTATGATGAACCGGGTACTGATTTTGAAAGATCATCTTTAAATGTGATAAGGGATAACCATTACAAATGTATTCACTTTGCTGAAATGCCGGATCTTTTATTTGATATTAAAAATGATCCTGATGAGCTTCATAATCTTGCTGAAGATCCTGCATATTCGCAAATTTTGTTGAAATATTTAAAAAAACTGCTGTCATGGAGAATGGAGAATGATGAAAGGACACTCGCATATTTTCTGGCTGGGCCTAACGGTATTGTTGCGAAACCAAAAACCTATAACTAATATATGCAGTGAAGGAATTTTGGTTATATCGGCAGCAGCCTGGGGAGAAGAATCGGCTGTGGAGCCCCGAAAGTAATACTAATGTTTCATCATCTTCTTTTTATACCGGACGACCATGTGCACAATCGCTTTTTTTTCTCCGGTATTTTCAAGTGAGTGCTCTATATCGCTATGATAGGTTAGAAAATCGTCCTTATGCATTAGCGTAACATTATTTCCGGCAGTAACGGTTATCTCCCCTTCAAGGAGAGTAAGGAATTCCACCGTTCCGGGAAAATGAGGATTTGATGTAAGTTTACTTCCTTTCCCGAATGTAATAAGATACATTTCAAGATCTTCAATCATATCAATCGGAGAAAGACAACTTATATGAACCCCCTCCTCATCGCAGTCAAGTATTGTTCTGTCATTCTTATTGGTAAGGGTGAAATTCCTCTTTTTGACAGAAATAACTCTTGTAAGCTCATTGATATCAACCCCAAGCCCCATTGAAATCTTCCAGACAGTTGCAACAGTCGGATTTACCTTGTCAGTTTCAATCTGGGAAAGCATTGCTTTTGATACGCCGCTTTTGTCTGCCAGGACACTCAATGTAAGCCGCTTCTCCTTTCTTATTTCCTTAATTGTATCTCCGATTGGAACCAGTCTTTTTTCCGTCATTTTTTCCCCTTTCCTTTGTGGTTTTTAAACAAAAGGTTTGACATAACAAACTTAAAGTCATTATACTGTAAAACGGCAGTATATCAAATTATAATTCATTATACTACACTGATAACAGCTTATCAAGTTAAATGGAGGGGACTATGAAAATCCTTCTTACGGGAGCTCTTGGACAGATCGGATCAGAATTGACGGTGACCTTACGATCACAGTATGGTGTTCATAATGTCATAGCGACAGACATCAGGGATGACGTAAACAGGGAATGTATTGAATCAGGGCCCTTTTATAAAGTTGACTGCAGGAACGGAGAAAAAATTCATGAAATTATTAAAAAACACAGGATAGAGAGAATCTATCACCTTGCCGCCCTCCTTTCAGCTACTGCCGAAGAAAATCCCCAGCTGGCATGGGAAATAAATATTAACAGTCTCTGCACGATACTTGAGATTGCAAAAGATGAAGGGTGTTCCGTTTTTACTCCAAGTTCAATAGGAGCATTCGGGCCGGGATCACCAAAAGACTATACTCCACAGGATACAATACAGAGACCTTCATCAATGTACGGTGTTACAAAAGTTGCAGGTGAGCTTTTGTGCGACTATTATTATCATAAGTATGAAGTTGATACGCGGGGGGTTCGATATCCGGGTATTATATCAAATGTGATCTATCCGGGAGGGGGAACAACCGATTACGCCGTGCACATATATTATGAAGCTGTAAAAGAGAAAAGATACACCTGCTTTCTTCGTGGAGACACGTATCTGGATATGATATATATGCCTGATGCGCTTAAAGCTGCTGTAGAGATTATGGAGGCAGATCCTGAAAAACTCCGTCACAGAAATGCCTTTAATATAACAGCTATGAGTTTCTGCCCTGAAGAACAGGCCGGTTATATAAGAAAATATATACCTGAATTTGAGATTGATTATGATATTGATCCCGTGCGGCAGGCCCTTGCAAACTCATGGCCCAACAGTCTTGAGGATTATGCTGCAAGGGTTGAGTGGGGATGGACCCCCGAGTACAATCTTGATTCAATGACTGAAGATATGCTTATCAAACTGAAAAATAAAATTGGAGGACCTCATGTACAGTAATTTTAGTGATTATCTGTCACAAAAACTTGATACAATAAAAGAAATGAAACTTTACAAAAACGAACGTGTTTTAACATCGCCCCAGGGGAGCCGTATTGAAACAGAAGATGGTAAAAAGGTACTGAACTTCTGTTCAAATAACTATCTGGGTTTTGCCAATAATAAAGATATCAAACGCGCTGCTGCAGGTGGTATTGAGAAGTGGGGATTCGGCCTTTCATCTGTCAGGTTTATATGCGGAACCCAGTCCATTCATAAACAGCTTGAAAAGGAGATAGCTTCGTTTACCGGATGTGAGGATGCAATCCTTTATGCAGCCTGTTTTGATGCAAACGGAGGAGTTTTTGAACCGCTTTTTGATGAAAACGATGCAATTATCTCGGATGAACTCAACCACGCGTCAATAATTGACGGAATACGGTTGTGTAAAGCCAGAAAGGTCCGTTACGCCCATCTGGATATGGCAGATCTTGAAAAATATCTGAAAGAAACAAAGGATTCCAGGTTCAGGATAATCTGTACGGATGGTGTTTTTTCAATGGATGGTGATATTGCCCCTGTTGATAAAATATGCGGCCTAGCGGAAAAATACAACGCGCTTGTTATGGTGGATGATTCTCACGCAACAGGATATATTGGAAAAACAGGCAGAGGATCGGCTGAATACCGCGGCGTACTGGGTAAGGTTGATATTATTACAACAACATTCGGCAAAGCACTCGGTGGGGCATCAGGAGGGTGTATCTGCGCACGGAAGGAGATTGTTGAAACGCTGAGACAGAAGTCCCGTCCGTATCTTTTTTCCAATACGCTTCCCCCCTCGGTAGCGGCTGCATCTCTCGAAGCCCTTTCCCTTTTAAAAAAGAGCAACGGTACATATTCATACGATCTTAAAAAGAAATCTGATCATTTCAGAAAGAAAATGAAAGACCTGGGATTTGATGTTCCTGATGGAGACACGGCAATTATTCCGGTTATGCTGTATGATGAGCATCTTGCTGTAAGAATTGCAGAAAATCTTTATGAAAACGGCATCTATGTTATTCCATTCTCATTTCCTGTTGTTCCGAAAGGCAAGGCAAGAATAAGGGTCCAGATTTCCTGTGAGCACACAATCAAAGATATAGACCGGCTTATTGAAATGTTTAAAATAGCCGCTGAATAAATAAACAGCAAAAATCCATTTCGTAAAAAAAAATCTTTCATATATCTTACGAAACGGTTTTAATTGATCATCTCTTTTATTCATATTTAAAATTGACTAAGGGTTAAATCTGTGATACTTCTATGCTATGAATAATAGAATAAGTGAAATACTGCATCTGTCCGGTGAAGGGCAGAATCTTGTTGTCGAAGGGTGGATCCGGACGAAGAGAGATTCAAAAAGCGTCTGTTTTCTGGAAATAACCGACGGATCCTGTCTTAAAAATCTTCAGGTAATTATCGATAAGGAAAAATACAATCTCAACACGACAATTGAAAAACTATCCACGGGAGCCAGCGTTGAAATTAAAGGGACCCTCGTACCGTCACCAGGCAGAAATCAGAATGTTGAACTCCAGGGAAGTGATATTACAATAATCGGAGAATCCCCAAAAGATTATCCATTGCAGAAAAAACGTCATTCATTTGAATATTTACGTGAAATTGCCCATTTGCGTCCGCGAACAAATACCATTGCAGCAGTTGCCCGTGTCAGAAACGCACTAAGCTACGGTATCCATAAATTTTTTCAGGAAATTGGATTTATCTATGTGCACACCCCCCTCATTTCAGCAAGTGATGCTGAAGGAGCCGGTGAAATGTTTCAGGTAACAACTCTCGATCTTGAAAATCCACCTAAAAATGATGGAAAGGTTGATTACACCCGGGATTTTTTTGGTAAAAGAGCAAATCTTACAGTAAGCGGTCAGCTGGAAGCCGAAATTTATGCGGCAGCACTAAAAAATGTGTATACCTTTGGACCGACTTTCAGGGCTGAAAACTCCAATACAAGCCGTCATCTGGCAGAATTCTGGATGATTGAACCGGAAATGTCTTTTTGTTCGCTGGAAGGCAATATGACAACTGCTGAAGAATTTTTAAAATATATCCTAAAGTTTACTCTGGATGAATGCAGTGAGGATATGGAATTCTTTGATCATTTTATTCAGAAAGGTCTCCTGGAAAGCCTGCATCATGTTATTGAAACCCCGTTTGCACGTATAACCTATACGGAAGCAGTGAGAGAATTGAAAAAATCAAAAGAGGATTTCACTTTCCCTGTTTCCTGGGGAAAAGATATGCAGTCTGAGCATGAAAAATATCTTACTGAAAAAGTATATAGAAAGCCTGTTATAGTTACGGACTATCCAAAAGAAATAAAAGCTTTCTACATGAAACTCAATTCAGATAATAAAACAGTTCGTGCGATGGACATCCTTGTACCACGTCTCGGTGAAATTATCGGCGGAAGTGAGAGGGAAAACAGCTATGACAGGCTTTTAGCCAGGATACGGAAACTGAATCTCGACGAGAAAGATTATTGGTGGTATCTGGATCTGAGAAAATACGGGAGTGTACCCCATTCCGGGTTCGGACTTGGGTTTGAACGGATTGTTCAGTATGTAACAGGTATGCAGAATATCCGGGACGTTATCCCTTTCCCGCGGGCGGTCAGGACAGCTGATTTTTAATAAGCAAGTTAAAAGGTAAAGAAATAATTCAGGTATCAGTAATTTACGTTTGAAGAATTCTTCTGTCAACAAGATTATTCCGCCTATGCTGTTTAATAAAATCAAGAAGGTCTTTTCTGGAAATTATCCCGATAGGACGGCCATTTTCAACAACGGGAAGATGACCGATATTATGTACATACATCAATTTTTCAACTTCACGAACAGGCGTCTTTTCCTCTATTTTTACGACTTTAACGGACATATATCCTTTTACAGGAGCATGCATCTGCCGGGCCTTCCGGCCTTTCATAATATCCCTCAAAGTCATAAATCCTTGTATAACTCCATCATCATCAACAACAGGAGCACCCGTATGATTAATAGATTCCAGAAAAATAGAAGTATCCTTTAACGACCAGTTCTGATTAATCGTTTTAATATCTTTAGACATAATATGCTCTGCCCGTACTGCGGAGATGATCCGCTCCTGGAGGTAAATAAGAAGATCATCATATACAATAGTACCGGATCTCGCTTTAAAATGAACGGAAGCCGCCATTGCATGTCCTCCCCCACCAAGAGGGATAAATAATTCTGACAGATTAATAGCTGTTTTCTGACTTCGCGCAATTATTATTGAAGAATTCGACTTTTCAAATGAAAAAATCGAAAACAAAGCATCAGGATTTTCAACATCAAAAATTTTTTCAACTACTGATGCCAGCCCGGCAGACTGTTTCTCCAGTTCAAGATAACTGAATATAACAAGATTGCCTTTAATTTCCCGGTATATCAAATGATTAAGAATATCATGGAAAAGGAGAAGTTGATGATCTTCTTTAAGCGTTTTAAGAAATTCCCGGATAACCGCTATATCCGCACCCTGATTCATGAGAAAATGCGCAACCCGAAAATCTTCAGTGGTAACATTCCCATGGGTAAAATTACCGGTATCCGCGAATATTCCCGTAAGAGCAATAGTTGCTTCATCGGGTGTTACGGAAAGATTTTTTTCAATTATTTCAAGTCCAAGAATTGTTGTATTTGAACCGAATGGTTTGTAGCGGAGGTCATCAGTTTCAATATCCATCGAGTCCGAAATATGATGGTCATATACAATTACTCTTCCGGGTGGATTTTTAAACAAGTCCATGTATTCCGATACTCGTTTTTTTGATCGGGTATCCACAACCACCAGGCTCTCAACTTCCGCGT
Source organism: uncultured Spirochaetaceae bacterium (assembly GCA_964434925.1). Taxonomy (GTDB): domain Bacteria; phylum Spirochaetota; class Spirochaetia; order B11-G9; family B11-G9; genus S145-15. The sequence continues at coordinate 2,190 of CAYSXD010000034.1, read as the reverse complement.
TTTTTATATCTTTTAACGAAAGAAAAGAAAAGTATTTTTCATATAGATTGAAGAGCTTTTTCGCGACAGGGTGTACATGCCGGCTGGAAACAAGCTCATGATCCGGATACAGTATCCTGGCAAGAGCCATTGAGCCCAGGCAATCCATATCCATATTTGTGTGGCCGACGATAAGTTTCATAAGCATTTTACCGTATAAGACCAAGTGAAAACCATGGGACATACGTTATTAAAAGTACTGCTACCAGCAGAATCAGGAAAAAAGGTATAACCGTTTTATACACTTTAACCAGCGGCTGCTCAAAACGATAGGCAGCAAGAAAAAGATTCAGACCTACCGGAGGCGTAAGATAGCCAAGCTCAAGATTAGCCAGAAAAATTATTCCAAGATGAACAGGATCAATGCCAAAAAGCTTACCCAGAGGTAGAATAAGAGGTACAACAACCATGATAGCGGAAAAAATATCCATAAGCATACCGGTTACAAGAAGAGCAAAATTGAGAAGAATAAGAAAAACAAACCGGGATTGAATATGTATCCCTACCCATGATGTCAATTTCACCGGTATCTCCGCATCAACAATAAAATAGGAGAGCCCGCGTGAGGCGGCAAGAATTATAAGAACTCCACCTATAATAGGTATACTCTTTAAAAAAACAGCACCAATTTTTTTGAAGGGTATATCCCGGTGAATAACCATCTCCGCGAAAAGGGAATATATAACGGCAACAGCTCCCGTTTCAACAATAGTGGTAATCCCGCCGAAATAGGAAAGCATAATTATTACAGGAAGAAGTATTTCCCAGAATGAATCCTTAAAAGTCCTCCAGACCTCTCCCGGTTGAAATACGATACGGGGAATTTTTTGTTTTACCGCTATTATAATACCGAAAACAGATAACGCTACAACCATCAAAACGCCAGGTATCACTCCTCCTAGAAACATATCCTTTATACTCACCTGTGCTATAACACCGTAGAGAATGATCGGCAGGCTTGGTGGAAAGAGGAGTCCGATACTGCCGGATGAGGTAAGAAGTCCCTGGGCAAATTTCCTCTCATATCCTCCTTTTTCAATGAGAATAAAGGCCAAAAGGCCCCCAAGTGCCAGAATTGTTACTCCGGAAGCTCCGGTAAAGGTCGTAAAAAAGGCGCTGACTATAACGGCAACAACAGCCATTCCTCCCGGAACCCACCCGAATAATGCCCTAAAAAATCCTATAAGGCGTTCCCCGGCTTTACTTTCAGATAGAATAAAACCGGAAAGGGTAAACATGGGAATTGCAGCTATGGTTTTGCTGGTAAGCATTGAATATGCCTCATTGGGAATTAGTTCAAGACTTCCCCCGACACCGGCAAAAAGGATATACGCAATCCCCCCCAGAACTATAAAAAGAGGAAGACCGAAAAACGCCGAAACAGCAATAAAAAGGACAACAGGAACATGAATTAATGCAAATACGGAAGTATACATATTACCTATCGAATCCACATAACCCGGAACAGCAGGTAAAAAGAGATACAGCAGATTTATAACTGAAGGGACAGCAAGGACAATTCCCAAAAGCATACCTGATCTTACAATATTTTTTTCCCGGGGGCTAAAATAGGAACCTGTAGAAAACCGAAAAGAAATTATAAGAAATCCAAGAGGCATGACAGCTACCAGCAGCCGGGTAGGAAAGATGCCGGTCATTTGTCCCGGGTCAAAAGCCATCAAAATCATTGAAATACTACTTATTCCAAAAGCAGTAGTAATTGCCGAAGCTACAAATCCGGTAAGCATGCGAATAATCCGATGAGGAGTACCTTTAACAAGATCAAGTGCCACTGTAATTGAAAGGTGCTGTTCCTCCCGGGAGGTTATCATTCCCCCGAGGAAGGTAATCCACAGGACAATGTGTGCAGTATACTCATCACTCCCCGGAAGACCTGTTCTAAAAAACGTTCTTAGAAAGATTTCAATAAAGGGAATGAGAGCCAGAAGGAAAAGGAAGAAAGAAGCAACTGAATTTTCCAGTTTGTAACGAAAGAATCTAGTTGTCTGAGCCATGTTGTTTCCGGTATTCTTTTGCGTAACCGGTTGCTTCCTCGAAAACTTTCCGGGAAATTACATTCCCGATTATTCCGTCTTTTTTGTAGAAATCTTCAATAAACACAGTCCATGTTCTATCAATTTTTTTAGTAGA
>CAYSXD010000033.1:0-14192 GCA_964434925.1 uncultured Spirochaetaceae bacterium | reverse complement strand
TTCCGAATTGCCCGAATTTATTCTATTACAGAGAAGTTCAACACATTTTTTTCCTATCTGATCAAATTCCTGTTCCACCGAGGCAAGATCAAGCTCTTCGTCACTGTAGCTTATATTATCAAATCCGACAAAAGAAAGATGTTCAGGTATCTTTACTGCTCTTTTACGCGCTGCTTTTATCAACCTGACAGCAATCAGATCATTCGCGCAAAAGACAGCAGTTACGATGGGAACAGATAAAAGCAGATGATCAATTATATTATCCGCTTCTTCCAGCGTTAATATTTCCTGCTCATCATCCGTTACCTTATCATTGTATCGGGTAAAGATAATATTTCTGTCAATTGATATTTTACCGGATACAAGCGCGTTACAGTAGCCCCTGTAACGCTCACTCACCGTCTGGGAATCCTTTGCTCCGACAAAAGCAATACGTTTATGACCTTTTTCCAGAATATAATGTACCGCTTCAAGAGCACCGGTATAATTATCCGATTCTACAACAGGCAAATCCACCTCATCCAATTTTCTGTCAAGTAAAACAAGAGGGCATCCTTTTATGATGAGACTGCTTATTATGTCTATATTTTTGCTGTTGATAGGATACAGAATAATACCTGAAACATTATGATTTGAAATATCCTTCAGAATTGCTCTCTCTTTTTTAGATGACTGCTCGGAATAGTGTACGGAACACAGATACCCCTCTTTCTGGCAGTATTTATAAACACTCCGGATATACTGCTGGCCTCCGGAAAAAAAATCCGCCTTATGAGGAATAATGAGAGAAATAACTTTTGAATCTATGTTTTCATCTTCCCTTTGAGCTACAAATGAACCACGGCCCTTTTCCCTGTAGATAACACCGGTAAACTCCAACTCCTTAAGAGCTCTGATTACTGTTATTCTGCTTGTATTAAACTCACTCATCAGTTGTGACTCAGAAGGAAGCTTATCTCTTTCTCCATATGTTCCTGCGGCAATTTCAGTGTTTAGTGAATCGATTATCTTTTTATATACCGGCAACATGCTCCAATAATACACCTATTTTCCAATAAAATCAACCTTCCTGTTATATTAAGTTACCCATAAAAGTTCACTAATTTTTTTCTTGACATATCAGGTTTTTGGATTTAGAGTAAGTAAAGGGATATCTTTTTTTTTACAAGGGATTAAATGAATAAAAAAGCATTAATCTGTCATTACAGGGTAGGAAGAACCGACGGCGTTTCTCTGGAAATAGACAAAAGGGCAGATGTACTGAAAGAAATGGGATGGCGGGTTTTTCTCCTCGCGGGGCCGGGTAGTGACGGAGCTGATTTTATTATACCTGAACTTGACTTTGACAGGGAAGAAGTCCGAAAGATTGCCCGTAATTCTTTTGGTTTCCTTTCTGAGTACCCTGATGAATCTTCACTGATGGATGATATTCAAAAGCTTGCATCAAAAATATATTCACAGGTAAGAAAAGTTACTGACAGGATTCACCCTGATATTATATTGGTCCATAATATTTTTTCCCATGGACGCCATATAGCAAGCGCTTTAGCTTTTTATACTCTTTTAAAAGAAACGGGAATTCCCGCTCTTGCCACACATCACGATTTTTACTGGGAGCGCGATGATTTCAAAACCCCCTCCTGCAGAGCTATTGATGATTTCCTTAAAAAGTATGTACCCCCGAAGCTCCCCGGATTAAAACATGCGGTAATCAGTTCCAGGGCGGCTAATGTGTTGAAAGGGAAAGCAAATATTGAAGCTAAGATTATTCCCGATACACTGAATTTTTCGATGCCTCCATGGCAGAAAGATGAGTTTAACCATGATTTCCTTGATTCATTTTCTCTTTCGGAAAATGATATTCTTATACTGCAGGCAACACGGATTGTAAAACGCAAGGGAATAGAACTGATGCTTCCTATTGTTAAACAACTCAATACCAAAAAATATTTAGATCAGCTTATTGGAAAAACGCTTTACAACGGGAAAAAAATTACCAAAGATTCCGGATTTGTTTATATCCTTTCAGGATACGCGGAGCAAGAAGCTGAAAAATACCTTGATTCAATTATTTCCTATCTCTCCGTGAATCATATACCTCACGCGTCTCTCCAGCCCCGTATAGCTGCCGGGAGAGGATCCGGAAAATCCGGTAAAACATATTCTCTTTTTGACACATACGTCTACGCGGATGTTGTTTCCTATCCCAGTATCTTTGAAGGTTGGGGCAATCAGTTTATAGAAGCTGTTTTTGCCAAAAAGCCGGTCATAGCATTTGAGTACCCAGTCTTTAAAACTGATATAAAACCTAAAGGATATGAAGTTATTAGCCTGGGATCTGAAATTTCCGGAGATTCGGAAACAGGATTTTACAGACTACCTGAAAAAACAATAGATGATGTCTGCAACAATATTATACAAATGCTCATATCGCCGGAAACAGTTGCAAAACTTGAAAAGAATTTCAACATCGGAAGAATGTACAACTCCAGAGAAACCCTGAAAAGATTAATGAAGGAAATAATGGAGCAAAATTGGGTATGACACTTTACGATACTGACCATTACAACTGCACATTCAGTGCTGCCGGAAGTTTTACCGTAAAGGAACATCCAAAATGGTCTGAGATAGATACGGGAAAGGGGAGCAAAGCGTTTACTTTCACACTCGATCTATCGGGCAGTAAATGGAGGATACTGTGGCCGAACCGTGAGGGGGAGATGTTCCCTCTTTCAGCTGCAGCAGAAATTATTAAAAAACATGATGTTCAGGAAGGACTGACACTCTCGTATCCGGCAACAGCTTCGTGCCGCACACTTATTTTTCTTGAAGAAACCAACAGGGGATTCGCCTTTCTCAGTCCTCCCGACAGACAGGGTAGAGTCACTGAATTCAGACTACTGGCGGAAAAGAGAGAACGTATCAGAATAATAGTAACGGGATATCCGGACAGCTGGTACCGCGTACCCTTTCATTCCCTGACAGAACTGGGCAGCACACTAAAAACCCTCAGGCAGTCTGTTGAATGGAAGCTGCTTGATTTTGTAGAGACAAATTCACGGTGGCAGGTACAGATTGGTCTTATAGGCCCGGACGGCAGAACGAAAGTACCTGAAGATCGTGGATTTTCTATTCTTGCGGATATTTCCGAAGTTATGCTCCATGAATTGGGAGAGCAGAATATTCTTCATACTTTCGGCTATGCTATGGGACATGACAGGGGTTATCCCAATTACACGCCCTCTTCTTTACTGGGAGGAAAGAAAAAGCTGGAACAGGCGATTACAGACATACACAGAAATAGGCAGAAAGCTGTTTTTTACATGAACGGAAGAATTTCACAGAAGGATCAGGTAAATAAACAGGGTCTTCGTGAGTCTGTTCTCCGGGACCCAGAAGGTAACCCGTTTAGTGAAATCTACCAGGGAAGGGAATTCCTGGTCATGGATCCCTCATCACAAAAATGGCAGGAAAAGCTCTATACGGAAGCTATGCAGCTAAAAGAACTCGGTGCCGACGGTATCCAGCTGGACCAGCTGGGAGGCAGAGCGGCTCTCGTTTCTCCCGGTGAGATATGGGGAAAAGGTTATAGAAGTCTTATCGATAAGATGCGGAACAAAGAGTTAACAGTCTGGATTCAGGGGTTGTCGGATATTTATCCCGCCAACTGGTTTGAACTTACCTACAGGGGCACCTCTATTCTTAATGACGGAACCATTAGGGGGGGAACACCTCTTGGTATACCCGATAGAAGACTTTTTGAACTATCAGTACCCGGTCAGGTTCTGCTTATTCCGCTTTCCAAAACAGAAAGGAATAGAGAGATTCCATCAAAAAAAATAATTACTGACCTGAATAAAAGCGGAGGTGACTTGTTCTTATACACTTCCTTATACATAGAACAGCTTCAGAAAATCATTGTGGAAGCTGTCGCAATAATGGGTAATAGTGCCGAAAACCGCGTTGCGGCAGGCATTACAAATAAATAGGAGGCTTTTCCATGAGAAAAGTACTGATTTCTTTTATTTTAGGAGCATTTCTGACAACAGGTTTTCTGTTTGCCGCAGGACAAAAGGAAGCCGCGTCTAATGCACCGACATCTTTGATTGTTTCTTCAAGACTCTACTCACCGTCTACTGAGCAGAAATTTCTGTACGATGAGGTTTTCCCGCAGTTTGAGAAAGCGAATAACTGTGTGGTTAAATTTGAAATTCTAGATGATACGGTAATGTTGAAAAGAGCAAAACTGCAGGCAGAAACCGGAAGGGTAACGACTGATGTTGTTATTGTTTATAATGCAAATATGCCCGAATGGATCAGGAACGATTATGTCATACAACTCCCCGTAAAAAACTGGCCGGGAAGAACTTTTTCCAAAGCATTTCTCAGCAGTGTTACTTCAAACGGAAAATACTACTTTGCACCGGTTGGAGCTGATGTGTATCTTCTCCTTGCGAATAAAAAGGCAATGAAATATTTGCCGGCAGGTGCTGATGTTCAGAATATTACCTGGGAGCAGTATGTGGACTGGGCGGTTGCAATGGCGAAAGGTGAAGGTGAAGGTAAATGCGCAGTTACCGGTATACCAATGAAATCTTTGATCTATATGTACGGCGGCATGTTCCTTTCCTTTGGAGGCCCTTTTCCCGTAATAAACAGTCCCGGTGCAATTGAAGGATGGAAACTCCTTACAAAGATGCATAAAGCCTATACGCCGACTGTCATGACCTATGATAATGTGACCACTCCTATGAAAAGTGGTGAAGCATGGTTAACCGTTGCACATATGGCCCGCGTTGGTGAAGCGTATAAATCCAATCCTTCAAATTATGTTGTTGCTCTTGCTCCCCGGGGGCCGAAAGGTATTGGATCAATCGCCGGCGTAAGTGGGTTTGGCGTAATGAAAGGAGCGGAGCACACAGCTCTTGCACTTAAATTCATTGAATTCATGACCCGCCCTGATATTGCTGTAAAGGTAGCACGGGGAACCGGTGGATTCCTGCCTCCGGAAGATGAAGCTATAAAACTTCTGGGAAATTCTCCTGCAGATGAAGTAATAAAGAAAGGTGTAATGGTCCTTCAGAATGGTGTTGTTTCCGGTGTTCCTGCTGCAGACTACACATCATGGGGTGCTGTTAAACAGGTTTATGATGATGTATTTAAAGAAATGATCATTGGAACCGGTGTTTTCGACAAAGCATTACTGGATAAAGCCCAGGCAAGAATCAATGCTTTAAAAAAGTAATTTTTCTCTCTAAGGCCGGAGAATGCTCTCCGGCCTTACATTCTTAAAGCAGGTAATTTATGGAATTAGTAAAAAAAGAAACGAAAAAGGCAATGATTCCTTATATTCTCATAGCTCCGGTTATCATTTATTATTTTATCTTCTGGATCTTCCCGGTAATCAATTCCATAACAGGAAGTTTTAAAAGTGTAAACGGTACCTGGACCCTTGCAAATTATATCTATATTTTTAAAAATCCAATTTTTTATCAGGCACTTTTTGATACGGGATTTATTGTTGTTTTCTCTGTTACCATAGAATTTATTCTTGCTTTCGGACTTGCCTTGCTGATAAATACAAAATTCAAAGGATCTTCCATTTTCCTTTTCCTGGCCATTATCCCGATGTCACTTCCTGCTGTAGCAGTCGGGGCAATGTGGACTTCAGGTCTCGCTACCCATGGATGGCTGAACAGTTTCCTAATGGACATAGGACTAATAACTGACGCGGGAAAATTTTATTTTCTTGCAGGCGGCCACATAGCCTCAATGTGGCTTATTATTATAATCGACGCCTGGCAGGTTATACCCTTTGTCATGATTATCCTTCTGGCAGGACTCCAGGGAATAGACCCTGAAGTTCAGGAAGCGGGATATATTTTCGGAGGAACCAAATTCCAGGTATTACGAAAAATTACCATCCCTATGCTAAAACCAACTATTACAACAGCAATGATTTTGAGAATAATTTCCGCTATTCAAATCTGGCTTATTATTGTAATGATTTTCGGTTTCAACAGGCTTCCCGTTCTGCTCGAACAGATTGTGTTGAATGTCGATCAGCTTAATTCCGATTTTTTTATGCAGATAGGACTTGCCCTCTCTGTCATTGTAGCACTAATTGTATCGGGTGCCGCTATTCTTTATCTGAAGGTTTCAGGGGCATTTGAAAAGGAGGTAACCGAATAATGAACCGTACTTTGAAAAAAACCTTTAAAAGAACAGCGAGAAAAGCATCCCTTTATATTGTTATAGTCGGTATTGCTTTCATCATTATATTCCCAATGTTTTTTCTCGTTTCGTTTTCTTTGATGTCAGATTATGAAACATACTCAGAATGGCCAAAACCACTTCTGCCCTCTTTCCGGGCCAGCTTTTTTATAGATAAAGATACAAAAGGATATCACCTGCATATCTACAATAAATCCGAGAAAAAATTTCTGGAATTTGGCCCTGTCGCATTCTCCCGATCAAAAGGGGATATAGATAAACTTCATGAGTTTATCCGCCGCCAGGCAAATTGTTCTCTCAGCTCTTCCCGGATTTATTCTTTTCTGGACAAAGTTGACGCAAAAGGACAAGCCTATTTCACTCTGAGAAAACAAATTCTGGCAAACTATTTTCTCTTTTTCCAAGTCACACGGGATGCCCCGGCAGCAGTTGTACGAAGTTTGATGGTTGCCGGATTTACCATCCTTATTTCTCTCAGTATTGGAGGCATGGCCGGATATGCCTTTGCACGCTACTTTTTTAAAGGTAAAAATTTATTAAAACTAAGTGTACTCTTTGTCAGGATGTTCCCGGCAGTATCAATTGCCATTCCTATGATAATTATTCTTGGAAAGATGGGACTTACCGATAAACCGCTTGGGCTCTCTTTTGTGTACGCAGTCGGCCAGATTTCAATGAATATCTGGATAACTGCCAGTGTATTTATGTCTATTCCCGTATCTCTGGAAGAAGCCGCGTTAATTTTCGGGACAAATAAGTTTGGAGCTTTCTGGCACATAACATTACCGCTGGCACTTCCGGGATTAGCTGCATGTGCAATGTATTCCTTTATTGGGTCATGGAATGAGGTTATCAGTGCTGTTGTACTAACCCAATTCCATCCGACATTTCCCGTTGTTGTGTACAAATCGCTCGTTGGGGCCCAGGGCCAGTTAAACCTGATAACGGCAGGAAGTTTGGCTCAGGCAATTCCCGCGGTAATCTTTACTTTAATAATCCGTAAATACATCCTCCAGATGTGGGGCGGAGTAAAAGTTTGAAACAGGAGTAATAAATGGCAACACTACAATTAATTGATCTTGCTAAACGCTATAATAAAAAAGTCTGGGGTGTGAGGAAAATGGATCTCGAAGTTAATGAAAAAGAATTTATAGTACTTCTTGGTCCGTCCGGATGCGGAAAAACAACAACAATGAGAATGATTGCCGGACTTGAGGAAGTAACCAGAGGGACAATACTTCTTGATGAACGGGACATTACTGATATTGCACCGCGAAAAAGAAATATAAGTATGGTATTCCAGAATTACGCCATCTGGCCGCACATGACAATATTTGATAATATTGCATTCCCCCTGAAGCTTAAAAAGATCTCATCCGCCGAAGTAAGACAACGGGTTGAAGAAACTGCTAAGATGGTAAAAATAGAAGAATTACTTAAAAGGATTCCAGGACAGCTTTCCGGAGGTCAGCAGCAACGGGTTGCTCTCGCACGGGCACTGGCTGTAAAACCAAAACTTTTTCTTATGGACGAACCGCTCTCTAACCTTGACGCGAAGCTACGAGTAACCATGAGAACAGAACTCAAGGCAATTCACCAGAAGACACAGGCAACTTCTATTTTTGTTACGCATGATCAGTCGGAAGCAATGAGTATGGCTGACCGGATTGTCATTATGAAGGATGGGGAAATTGTTCAGATAGGCACACCCGATGATGTTTATTTCAAAAGTGCCAATACCTTTGTAGCAGGTTTTATAGGAACTCCTCCCACAAACCTTTTTCAGGTAGATTGCTCGGGGGGAACAGGAAAGATTATCCTGAAACACAGCCATTTCAGCATTAAGCTGACGGAAAAAGATTTTAGCATGTTAAAAAAACACATTGGAAGAGAAATTATTCTCGGTGTCAGACCTGAGGATTTACTGGTCTCAACAGAAGCAGACAAAGTTTTTACACAGGATGTTCTTGTTGTTGAACCCCAGGGATCTCACAGGGTAATTGCTCTGAGTATGGATGACAAAATTGTAAAAATGGTTGTACCTCCGGATATAAAAGTACATGCAGGCGACCGGTTAAACATAAAATTTAATCAGGACCACCTCCATTTTTTTGAAAAACAATCGGGAGTGAAAATTATATAAAAATGCCAGTTCAATTACAAAGATTACGAAATGAACCAATACTTTCACCGGTCCCTTCTCACCGGTGGGAAGCTGCCGCTGTGTTTAACTGCGCGGCTGTTTTCCACAACAAAAAGTATCATCTGATCTACCGTGCCACGGATATTAATGCCAGCGGAAAAGACGGGCCGTTTATAAGCACACTCGGCCACGCGGTAAGTTCAGACGGCCTTAATTTTGTAAGATTAACAACTCCTCTTTTAAAACCGGAAGGAGAACAGGAACTAAGAGGGATGGAAGATCCCCGGATTGTGAAAATTGATGACACCTTTTATATGATGTATACCGGTTACAGAGGACATACACACACTGATTACAGGATATGCCTTGCCTCCTCAACAAATCTGACAACCTGGAAACGTCACGGAATTATGCTTGATGAACCGAATAAGGATGCCTCGCTTTTCCCGGAGAAAATCAATGGCAGATTCTGTATGCTCCATAGAAGGTTTCCTGATATATGGATTTCATATTCAAATGATTTAAGAACCTGGACTGGTCATACCAGAGTAATGGAACCAATTCCTTCTGTCCCCTGGGAATCAAAAAAGGTTGGTATTGCCGGCCCTCCGGTCAAAACGCCACAAGGCTGGCTGCTTATTTATCATGGTGTCAGCGCGCTCCATCATTACAGCCTCGGTATCTCCCTGCTGGATATTTTGGATCCCTCAAAAGTTCTCTTTAGACAAACGGAAGCAATTCTAAAACCTGAACTTGAATGGGAAAAAAAAGGGTGTGTACCGGATGTTGTTTTTTCCTGTGGCCAGATAGAAGAAAAAGAAAGACATATTATCTACTATGCCGGTGCTGATACCGTCATTGGCGCGGCATCACTGGATAAAAAAGATATTGACTCTATTATGGACTGAATTTTAATGATGATATTGATCTTTTATTAATGACTCCTCTGTAAAATCCAATTATTTTCTGTACATTATTACCCTTGCCTTTATAAAAAAAGAGTTATCCTTGATGTAAGGAGTATGGAAGTCATTACCTCAAAAATAACAAGTAAAGGCCAGGTTACCGTTCCTACAAGAGTGAGAGAATCCCTGGGTATAAAGGAAGGTGATTATATTATCTACGAAGTTCATGAAGATAATGCGGTCATAAGAAGAATCCCAAAGATTGATGTTGAGTGGGCGAGATCAATAGAGAATACTTTGACTGAATGATCTGACGGACTTGATGATGAATTATAAACCGGGCGATATTGTAATTGTGCCTTTTCCTTTTATAGAAAAACCTGTGCAAAAATTGCGGCCGGCTTTGATATTGTCAAATAATCCGGATGGTAAAATTAATAAGCATCTTGTTTTGGCAATGATTACCAGTGCAAAAAGAAGTTCCCGGGAAAGTGATATTGTTTTAAAAGAATGGCATTCTGCTGGTTTAAGAGTTGAATCAATTGTCCGCTGGAAAATATTCACTATTGAAGCTGAAATTATAAAGGAAAAACGCGGAGATTTAAGTACACATGATTTAGAAGCTGTAAAAGCAGAATTTAGTAAAATATTCTATTTTTATTCTATATAGAGCCTGCCATTTTTATAGGACAAGTCCAGCGGAATATGTCGGATAGAATTATTTTATTAACAAACATCGAAAAAGTGTGATATAATCGGTTTTTCATTTTTAATATAACCAATCAGGGAGTTTTAAATGGCTGCAGATATCACAACCGGTTTTACCGTTAACGGTTCAAAAATTACAAAAAAAGTAAATGGCGGAAAAATGCTTCTGGATTTCTTAAGATATACCTTAAACCTTACCGGTGTTAAAAAAGGATGCGGTACGGGAGATTGCGGATCGTGTACTGTCCTTATTAATAATGAACCGGTTAAATCCTGCAGGATAAAAATGGATGATCCGGTTCTGAATAATGCTGATATAGTCACTGTTGAGGGTTTATCCGTGAGTAATGAAAATCTCCATCCGGTTCAGGAAGCCTTTGTAAATGCAGGAGCACTTCAGTGCGGGTACTGTACTCCAGGTATGATCATGACAGGCACCGGTCTTCTTTTGAAAAATCCCAATCCGACCAGGACAGAAATAAGAAAATACATAGGCCCAAGAAATATTTGCCGCTGCACAGGTTACCGGAAAATAATAGACGCTGTAGAAGATGCAGGTAGAGTATTGAGGGGAGAAAAGAGCTTACTGGCTGATCTTCCGGATGATGCCTCCTTAAGAAGAAAGGATGCCAGACTTAAAGTTACGGGAAAAATTAAATATGCGGATGATATTGAATGTGATGAAATGATTTTTGGTAAAATCAGGTTTTCAGATATTCCAAGTGGAATATTGAATAAAATTACAACTGGTGATACTAACGGTATAGAGGGATTTACAGGAATTCTGACAGCCGAAGACTTTAAGGGGTCCAATAAAATTGGAATGGTCGAACAGGATCAGCCCGGGCTTGTTGCCATTGGAGGACGAATCAGATCTATTTCTGATCCGCTGGCCGCAGCTTTTTCGGAAACCAGAGAAGGCGCCGAGGAAGTTCTGTCGCTTTTAAACGTGGAGTATACGGAACTTCCGGGTATTTTTACTATAGAAGAAGCACTTGGCAGAGATGCCCCGCTGATACACAAAGATAAAAAAGGCAATATTCTTTATAGCGGTACTTTACAGCGGGGAAACCCCCGGAAAGCATTAAACGTTTCTGATGTTGTAGTCACCGGTATTTTTAAAACCTCACGGGTTGCTCATGGATATACGGAAGTTGAATCCGGGTATGCCGTTCCCGATGGGAATGGGGGTGTCACGATTTACTATCCTACCCAGGCAGTCTTCGATGACCGGCGGCAGGTCTCCGGTGCTCTTGGCATTGAAGAAAATAAAGTCAGGGTAATTCAGCTTCCGACAGGAGGTGCTTTCGGCGGCAAAGAAGATGTCCTTTTCCAGCATATTCTTGCGGCAGCTGCTCTTAAATTCAACAAAACCGTAAAAATAACCCTCAGCAGAGAGGACTCCCTGAAAATTGTTCAAAAGAAGCACGGTATGGATTTCAAAGCATCCCTTGGTGTTGATAAAACTGGTGAGTTCAAGGTTCTTGACGTTGATGTGGTAACAGACACAGGAGCATATGCATCCCTGGGATGGGATATAATTGAGAATGCCATGAGTTTTGCAGGAGGGCCCTATTACATTCCTGAATTAAGAATAAACGGCAAGGCTGTATACACGAATAATGTCATGGGCGGAGCTATGCGGGGATTCGGCGCAAATCAGGCTAACTTCATGATAGAATCTCTTGTAAATATGGCTGCAGAGAAACTGCGGATGGATACAATTGATATCAGACTGTTAAATGCTTTGAAACAGGGGCTTCCAACTGTTACCGACCATATTCTGGAACCCGGTATACCTGGAATCGTGGAAGCTTTACAGGAAGCGAAAAAAGCCAGAGACGAATTCTTCTTACCACCCAATTCCAATGGTAAAAAATATGGTATAGGTGTTGCATGCGGAGTTAAAAACATTGGCTTTGGTCATGGATTTCCAGAAAGTGCGGGGGCAGTTCTTGACCTTTCCAAAGAAGGTAAATGCACACTTTTCGTTTCACATCATGAGTATGGACAGGGAGCTGCAATAGGGCAGGCAAAAATAGTTTCAGAGGTACTGGGAGTTCCGGTGGGAGAAATTTCAGTCACCCTGCCTGATACTGGAAAAACACCTTTCACATCAGCAACCACAGCTTCCATGCAGACTTTCATGACAGGAAACGCAACTCTTGGAGCTTCAAGAAAACTTCTTTCTGATATTCTGATAAAAGCTGCTGAAACTATGAATTTATCAAACCCGGCTACTCTTAAGCTTAAGGGTGATTCTGTTATGGATAACACTACAGGTAAAAAAATCCTACTCTCTGAAATTGGAGCCCCATTCAGAGCTGAATTCAGAGCATTTCCTCCGCAGACTGCTACATTTCCGGGAAAAATCACACAGAAAGATTATGATTCTCCTGAATTTGAAAGCAGAAGGACTCACTGGGCTTATGCATACGGGGTACAGTTAGCTCTGATTGAAGTTGAGGAGAAAACCGGTAAAGTTCTGGTAAAAAAGATAATTACAGTAAGTGATCTTGGAAAAGTTCTTAACAAACGAGCTGTAGAAGGACAGCTGGAAGGCGGTGTTGTCATGGGAGTCGGTTATGCATTATCTGAAAAATATGTATCTGAAAAAGGACAGAATGTTACCAGGAATTTTGGTGAACTGGGACTTACTACCGCTGATGAAGCACCTGAAATAATTAACCATATGGTAGAAGTACCTCATCCATGGGGCCCTCTTGGAGTAAAGGGTCTGGCAGAAGCACCTTCCCTGGCAACAGCTCCTGCTATTACAAACGCGATATTTGATGCCACAGGAATAAGAATATTTAATCTGCCAGTAAACCGGGAATTGTTAAAAAATCAGATCCTTAAGGATACTAATTAAACGGTAATATTTTTTCCTGCCTTTATTACTGCAATTGGGGCTTCGTGGCTCCACAATGCTTTCACCGTGTTTGCAACACCAAGTACCACAATATTGGCAGGATTCCCGACAGCCAGCTCAAAGTTATTAATGCCCAGTGCTTTTGCTGCATTGGTAGTAATTAAATTATAGAGAATATCTAGCTCTTCAAATGTAGTCATCCACATGAGGTGGGCTGCCAGGAATGCAACCTCCAGCATATTATTTCGGCCAAATGGATAGTAGGCATCGGCAATATCATCCTGTCCCAGAGCAACGGAAACCCCCGCGTCATAAAGATCCTTTACTCTGGCATGGAGCGGTCCTGTATGAGGGTCACTTACAAGACCAATTCGAGCTTTTTTTAGCAGATACTCGATTTTCCTGTAATATGGTTCCGGATACATAGCCATAGCTCTGGCATGTTGTACGGTAACTCTCCCTTCCCAGCCCTCCTTTATTGTCTTTTTAATTACCATTTCTATTGTACGAAGGCCCGGATCTCCTGCATCATCAAGAAGCATAGATACATCTTTGTCATATTCAACTGCCAGGGCAAACATTTTATCTATATGATCCTGCATATCTTCTTCTGTATACTCAATCCAGGGAATCCCGCCAACAACGTCAGCCCCCAGTTCAAGTGCCTGCCGGATATAATCTTCAGCTCCGGGATCCCTTGCTATTCCATCCTGAGGGAAGGCCACAACCTGAACATCAATTCTGTCTTTGTATTCTTCCCTTGCTTTTATTACTGCCTTTACCCCAACCAGTTTTGCCTTTGTATCGGTATCGGCAAAAGCTCGTATGTGGGTATTTCCGAATTTAACCGCCAAATCCAAAGCAGTACGGATATTTTCTATAATCCAGCTTTCTTCATACTGTTCTTTTACTTTTGCTGCCTGTTCAATGGCAGTCATGGCTCCACCCATTGAACCTGCTTTATATGAGTCCAGAGCAGCCATTCCAACTTTCTCAAGTGTATATACTTTATCCAGATGAAGATGTCCGTTTACAAAAGACTCAGTTACCAGATTCCCTGCCGCATCTATGATTTCAGTAGCCTTATCGGTAATCCCCTTACGTATTTCGGATATTATTCCATTAGTAACAGCAATATCTGTGATTTCTCCATTGGATTTACTTATGAGTGCGTTTTTTACAAGAATATCAATAGCCATTATTTCCCCCAAAAAAATTAATAAAAACCAAAAACGCAGTATAACATAGGAACAGGCAGTTTACAAAACAATCCTGTAAATTAAATTCACATAAATTTCAGTAACGGAAATGATAACATCTATTATCGTTT
>CAYSXD010000032.1:0-14432 GCA_964434925.1 uncultured Spirochaetaceae bacterium | reverse complement strand
CTGATATTTGTAGTAACTCTGTACGGGAGTAAAAAAATCGCCCCACTTGATAGGAAGATTAAATTTTTTAGCCGCATCGTCCACCGGAGTAATAATTCCACTGTAAATAAGACCAAGAGTTCCAACATCATAGGACTGGAAAACCTGGGGAGCATTTCCCGCTTTTACGGCGGATTTAACTTTATTCAGTGTATCATTGTAAGATCCGGTATACTGAACCTTTACTGTGATGTTGGGATTAGCTTTCATGAAATCATTAACAAATCCCTGAATCAGATCAATTCGTGTACCTGACATTGCATGCCAGAATTCAATGGTTACCGGCGCACTTGCGTCAACCTTAACCGCTGGCTTGGCCGCTTCTTTTTGTCCGTTAGCAAAAATTGCAGGAGCAATTATTGCAAGAGCAAAAAGAAAGATTACAATTTTCTTCATCTTTTTCTCCTTAAAATAAATTATTGTAAATACAAACTTTCCATGTCATAACTTTGTTAACACAATATAAAAAGTCTGTCTTTCGCAATTTAAGTATACGTTGTTTTCTTAATATGATCAAGTTTTAATTTTATTTGTTTTACTTATATTTGTTTATGATCATTTTTAGACTAGATATTATATTCTGCAAACTTTCCAGCCTAAACGCATGAGGTATTACTTCCGGCTTCTAAAATAAAATCCAACAATAAAAGATATAAGAATACTATAAAGCATCCCTTTCATTTTAAATGCACCATAACCACACAAAATACTACTCATTTATTATATTTACTTCGAAATATCAATATTTGCTTTTTTTTCACTTTTTCATTGACAAAATTTGATTAAGGATTCACTATAAGAGGAAGCATATATCAGGAGGTATACAATGGCTAGAATTTATATTGTTGATGATGATCCCGATATCGTTGATTTTCTGTCGCTGGTTCTTAAAAAAGAAGGTCACACCATTGGCTTTCAATTGGATGAATCCGATGTTGCGGAAAAAATAACGGCATTTGAAACTGATCTTATTATTCTCGATGTAATTTTTCCTGAAAATGACAGTGCCGGTTTCGAAATCGCACGGGAGCTGAAACACGATGACCGTACAAATCAGATACCCATCATTATTCTTTCAGCTGTTAACCAGTTGGGAAATTATTCGGGAAGTTTCTCAAACAAAGATAAAAATGATATTTATCTTCCCATTGAAGAATTTGCGGAAAAACCGATTGAACCACATAAACTTGTAAAAATGGTAAATAAACTGCTCATTTCCGTACAGGCCGGCTGATGAGCGAAATACTTCCTGACTCCCGCATTGCTATTGTAGGCGCGGGTAAAGGAGGAACATCAATTTTGAAGGTACTCCTGCAAATTCCCGGAGTGGAGGTCAAATACATCTGTGATTCGGACTCCTCTGCCGAAGGAATGATACTTGGACAGCAGGCGGGAGTACACTGCATTTCAAGCCTGAAAGATTCAGCTATTTTTTCCGATACATCAATTAACTTAATTTTTGAAGCAACAGGAAATAAAGAGATATTTAACTATCTACAGCAGAATGTTAATACGAACTGTACCGTTCTCGGTTCTGCCAGCGCACGGATAATTTACTACCTTCTTGACGGTCAACAGAAAATAACTGAAGAACTTCAGCAGTGTAAACTGTTCCTTTCCCAAAAAGTTATGGACAGAACGGAAGAACTTGAAAAAAGCAACAGAGAACTGCAGCGTCAAATTAATGAATACCAGGATTTGAATGATAAACTGCAGCAGGTAAATGAAGAAAAAACAAAATATCTCGTCAACGCGACTCATCAGCTAAAAGCTCCCTTCGCGGCTGTACAAAGTTACACCGAACTTCTTCTTGAAGGATATGCCGATGCTCTTTCAGGACCTGCTGAAGTAATAATTAAGAAAATGAAGGACCGGTGCGTACTCCTTTCCCGGTCAATTAAAGAAATGCTGGAACTGGCAAATTTAAATTCTTTTGTTGAAGAAAATCTCATAAGAAAACATGAAAACCTTATATTAATCGTGCAGGAGGCTATTGATTCCTTAAAACCGGTTGCTGAAAAAAAAGAAATAAAAATGGATTTCCACGTGCAAGCAGAAAAGTACATCATAGCATGTAACAGAAAACAAATTGAAGCATTGATTCAAATTCTTATTGAGAACGCGATTAATTATTCAGAGCAGGGCGGATCTGTCCGGATCTCCGTTAAACACAGCGAACAGAGAAGAATAACTCTTTCAGTGCAGGATGAAGGTATAGGAATTGAGGAAAAAAATTTAAAAAACATCTTTAAGGAATATTTCAGAACAAACAGAGCTGTCAAAAAATCATATAACGGAAGCGGCCTTGGTCTTGCAATCGCCAAACGAATTGCGGAACTGCACCGAAGTGAAATTACTGTTGACAGCATTCCGGGGCAGGGATCCGTTTTTAAAGTGGAATTCCCTTCACAGAGCACGTGAGACAACATACACATAGTGTAAAGAGACATTTCCAGTATTTTTTACATCATGTTCAGTCCTGGGAGGACAGTAGAAGAATTGGCCCTCCTCTACAGACACAGGTTCGCGGCCGGTAATGAGGAAATCCCCCTTTCCACTAAGGATAATGAGTAATTCTTCATTACTTCCAGTGGAATGGATGCCTACTGTTTCATTTGGGCGCAGCTTGACCATACCGGAACGCATAGTAACACTTTCGGGATATCCCTTCAAAATCCGGGAATAACCAAAGTCTTTTTTTTCCGGACTAATAACTTTCGGTTCAAAATTGCTCAGATTTATTTGTTCCATATCATCTCCTTATTATTTAGTATACACATTTATTTATATAATTGCATTAATATTAAATTATTTCTATTTAATTATTTGCATTTATTTTATTATTGTGATATTTTATTTTTAGTTGATATCTAAAAATCAATGATTTGATGGAGTTTTCATGAAAGGATTTGAAGCAGGAAAAACAACATCTCTTTTCGCAAAGAATATCTCGATTGAGGGGCGGATCCAGGGTGTAGGTTTCCGGCCATTTCTCTATCGTCTTGCCGGAAAGCATTCCCTCACCGGTTGGGTAAAAAACTGTACGGAAGGAGTCTCTCTCCATGTTGAAGGACCACAGAAAAATCTTGATTATTTTTTAAAAGAGATTACGTTAGAGGCCCCTGCAGCTGCAAGAGTATACCGGTTACAGTCTTACTCCTCAGAAGTGGAGTCTTATTCATCTTTCTCCATACAACAATCTGATTCGGTAATAATTACCGATACCATAGCAGAAATTGCCCCGGATATTGCTGTTTGTCAGGATTGCCTTGATGATATGCATTCTCAGCCATTCCGGATAAACTATCTTTTTACAAACTGCACCAACTGCGGACCCCGGTTTTCAATAATTAAAGCACTGCCTTATGACAGACCGCAGACAACCATGGAACCATTTACCATGTGTGATACCTGCCGGGAAGAATACTCCTCTGTCACCGACAGAAGATTTCACGCTCAGCCAAACAGCTGCAGTGAATGTGGTCCGACGTATACATTCCATTCAATTAATGGAAAAATTACAGATGACAGGCAAATTATTCAAAAAACGGGAGAAATTCTTAAAAACGGCGGTATCTGCGCTATCAAGGGGATTGGAGGCTTTCATCTTGCATGTGATCCCTTTAACACTGCTGCGGTAAACCGGTTACGGAAACTTAAAAAAAGGGAGGGAAAACCTTTTGCCGTCATGTTTTCTTCCATACATGAAATAAAAAAACATGCATTGGTGAACCTTTCAGAAGAATCGGCTTTAACTGCTGCCGAAACCCCCATAGTATTGCTGAAGCTCCGTCCGGAAAGCTCAATATCTCCGTCAGTTTACAGGGGTCTTGCAACCTTAGGGTGCTTTATCCCTTACACTCCGTTTTATCATCTGCTGTTTAAAGATTCAGATATGAAGGCCATCGTTCTGACAAGTGGTAATTTTTCAAATCAGCCTATTATCAATGAAAACAACAGTGCTCTGAATGCATTTTTAAAAGAGACCGACGGGGTTATTACATACAACAGAAAGATACACAATAGAAGTGATGACTCTGTAGGACACGTTATTGGAAATACATTTCACATAATACGACGTTCACGTGGCTGGGCTCCCGAATCCCTTCCGGTTAAGGACAGGGTGGAAGGAATACTCGCTGTCGGTGCCGAGTTAAAAAGCAGCTTCTGTATTGGTAAAAACAAGCGGGCTATCCTCAGCCAGCACATTGGGAACCTGCGTAATCCGGAAACAGCTGACTTTTATTCGGAAACAATAGAAAGGTTTAAGGATCTTTTTCACTTCAAACCGGCACTGATTGTTCATGATCTTCATCCGGATTACTTCTCTACACGGTGGGCTAAAGCTTCCGGTATCTCTACTTTTGCCGTACAACATCATCACGCTCATATTGCCTCCTGCCTTGCGGAAAACGAAAGAGATGAAAAAGTTATCGGTTTCAGTTTTGACGGCACCGGACTTGGTAATGACGGGCATCTCTGGGGTGGAGAGGTTTTTATCTGTAATTTTTCAGGGTATCAACGAAAATATCATTTAAAATATCTCCCTCTTCCGGGAGGAGATGCTGCTGTTAAAGAACCCTGGAGAATAGCTCTTTCCACTCTCTATCAGATTTACGGGAGAAAATTATTGAATTTACCCCTCCCTTTTCTGAAGGAACTGAATCCGATTAAAGTTGAAATGACCATACAAATGATAGAAAAAAAGGTTAATACTCCCTTAACATCCAGTATGGGCCGTCTTTTTGATGCAGCCGCCGCGATGCTTGGGATCTGCCGGATATCCTCTTTTGACGCTGAAGGCCCTATGCGTCTTGAAAACGCCGTAGACAGAAAGGTACAAACGTATTATCAGCTTACAGTTGAAAATCCGGAAATTGATACAGCACCGATAATTACCGGAATTTCAGAGGATATTGCAGACGGTCTGGAAGCCGGCAAAATAGCGGCAAAATTTCATAATACGATTATTAATATGACCGGATCTATTGCGGAAATCCTTCGGAGTCAAACAGGAATTACCGTCTGCGCTCTTTCCGGCGGTGTTTTTATGAACGCCTGTCTTCTTGAAGGATGCGAAAAACTATTGAAGAAAAAAGGCTTTACCGTATTAACCCAATCAAAGGTTCCTTCAAATGACGGAGGGCTGGCATTGGGTCAACTCGCCATAGGAGCAAGAAAAAAACAGGAGGATAATCATGTGCCTGAGTATACCGGCAGAAATCATTTCAGTGAAGGAAAATGATCTTGCATTGGTTAGTGTGGGAGGCACCCACTACAATGCAAGTCTCAAACTTGTAGAAGGAGTAAAGGAAGGAGATTTTGTTCTTCTCCACTCCGGTTATGCAATTGGAAGAATAGATGCCTCGGCAGCAAAGGAAACCCTTAGTCTGATGGAAAGTATAAAGAGGAAGGCTGATGATACCTCTGATAGGTGAATATCGAAATAAAGAACGCATTAATGGAGTCCTTACGGAAATAAGAAAGATTTCCCGAAAGAACGTAGTCTTTATGGAGGTATGCGGCGGGCATACGATGGCTATTCACAAATCAGGTATTCCATCACTTTTACCCGGAACTATCAAACTTCTTTCCGGCCCCGGCTGCCCGGTGTGTGTTACTTCAAAATACTTTATTGATGAGGCAGCTGCTCTTGCAGGAATGGAGAATACTATAATAGCTACTTTCGGTGATCTGATTCGTGTTCCCGGCTCCCTCACCTCCCTCGCACAGGAAAAAACAAAAGGAAGAGATATAAGGATGGTCTACTCCCCTCTGGATGCCCTTGCCATAGCACAGGAGAATCCGGAAAAACACATTGTTTTTTTAGGAATAGGGTTTGAAACAACAACCCCCTCAAGTGCGGCAGCTCTTCTTGAAGCGGAAAAATCAGGGCTTACCAATTTTTATCTCCTGTCAGCTCATAAGGTTATGCCTCCGGCAATGTCCGCTTTAATAGATGAGGGGGTCAGGATTAACGGTTACATCTGTCCGGGACACGTGAGTACTATAGCAGGATCGGAAATGTTCAGGCCCCTTGTTGAAAAGTATGGAATTGGATGTGTGGTTTCCGGT
Organism: uncultured Spirochaetaceae bacterium; assembly: GCA_964434925.1. Classification (GTDB taxonomy): domain Bacteria; phylum Spirochaetota; class Spirochaetia; order B11-G9; family B11-G9; genus S145-15. Next base: position 8,318 of record CAYSXD010000032.1, on the reverse strand, counting down.
TTTGAACCACTTGATATTCTTCAGACTATCTACCTTCTGGTTAAACAATGTGAAGCGAATTCTCCCAGACTGGAAAATCAGTACATACGGGCAGTAACAGGGGAAGGGAATAAAAAAGCCATCACTATTATGAATGAAGTATTTGAACCATCCGATGACTGGTGGCGCGGTCTTGGTATTATTCCGGATAGCGGACTAAAAATAAAAAATAAATATGCGCAATACGATGCCCATAAAGTTTTTGCCATTGATTTTGAAAAAGGACCGGAAGAAGAAAAAGGGTGCAGGTGCGGGGATGTATTAAAGGGCAGGATAAATCCTCCTGAATGTCCTCTTTTTTCAAAAATCTGCGTTCCCTCAAATCCTGTTGGGGCCTGCATGGTCTCAAGCGAGGGCGCGTGTGCGGCATGGTACAGGTATTCCGGAGGAGCTGTAGTATGAACGGAATAATAACAATGGATCACGGCAGTGGTTACGGTCGTACTTCACAGATTATTGAATCTCTTTTTCTTAAAAACTTCAGCGGGCAGCCGCTGTCAAGGCAGGGGGACTCCGCAGTCCTCGAAATTTCTTCTGATAATATAGCTTTTACCACAGATTCATTCGTTATTAGCCCGGTATTTTTTCCCGGGGGAGATATTGGAAAACTTGCAGTCTGTGGAACAGTGAATGATCTTGCCGTATCCGGTGCGGTCCCCGTATACCTCTCGTGCGGATTTATTCTTGAAGAAGGCCTTTCATTAGGGGAACTTGAACAGATTGTTGTATCAATGGCCCGAACAGCTAAACTCAGCGGAGTAAAGATAGTGACCGGGGATACGAAAGTAGTTGAGAAAGGCTCCTGCGATAAACTCTTTATCAATACTTCCGGAATTGGTTTGATTAAAGAAACATACACTCATATCTCAGGGGCAGCACGGGTTGTTCCCGGTGATGTTATTATTATAAACGGAACAATCGCGGAACACGGCCTTTCGGTTCTTTCATTTAGAAATTCCTTTGAAAATTCAATTGTTTCCGACTGCGCACCTCTGAATAATATGATTGGAAGTTGTCTGGAAACAGGTGCTGATATTCATTTTATGAGGGACGCAACCCGGGGTGGAATTGCTTCTGTACTGTCGGAACTGGCAGTAAAAACAAAAACTGGTATCGAACTGTTTGAAGAAGCTATTCCCATACAGGATGAAACATCCGGACTCTGCGAAATGCTGGGATTTGATCCTCTGTATGTGGCTAATGAGGGGAAAGTCATTATAGTTGCTTCACAAAAAGAAAGCGATAAAATTTTAGCCGCCCTGCAAACACATCCGGAAGGTAAAAACAGCAGTATTATTGGAACAGTTGTAGAGCAGCACCCCGATAGAATTGTCCTTAACACTTCCATAGGGGGAAGAAGAATTGTGGATATACCGGAAGGCACGCAGCTGCCAAGGATATGCTGATGCATGAAATGAGTGTTGTTTCAAACATTATAGATATAGCTCTTCAAACTGCAGGGGAAAATAACCTTTCCGTTATTCAAAAAATTAAATGCAAAGTGGGGCAGCAGCATCATCTTGCACCGGATTTAATGGAATACGCGTTTTCCTTTTTTTCCAGAGATACCATAGCCTCACAGGCTGATCTTGTGATTGAAAAAGTCCCCATTACCATGACCTGTATGGATTGCAAACGTTTATTTACCGTAAGTAATAGAATGTATATTTGCCCTGACTGCGGTTCGGTACATCTGAACATGGTCTCGGGCAGAGAATTAATAATAGAAAGCATAGAAGGAGAAAAATAATGGAAATATCGATTATGAAAGCGGTCATGGAGGACAATATCAATAAGGCACAGAAACTGCGAGACCTCTTTATTGAAAAGAAAGTACTGGTACTCAACCTGATTAGTTCCCCGGGATCCGGCAAAACGACACTGTTGGAAAAAACAATAGCAAAGTTAAAAGGCAGCTGTGCTATAGGTGTTATTGAAGGGGATATAACAACGGCCAGGGATGCCGAGAGGCTGAGACAGTTTAATATACCCCAGGTTGTTATTAATACTGATGGGGCCTGCCATTTGAATTCCATCAGCATTGAAAAAGCGTTGGAAAACTTTGATCTTGATTCTCTGGATCTTCTCTTTATAGAAAATGTCGGCAATCTTGTATGCCCCTCGGAATTTGATATAGGTGAACACGCAAAAGTAGCGATGGTCAGTACTACTGAAGGTGATGATAAACCCGCCAAATATCCTCTCCTTTTTCAGGAAGCGGAACTGGTACTGTTAAACAAGACAGATCTGATTCCCTACACGAATTTTTCAAAAAACGTATTTTATAATGATTTAAAGAACATAAATTCTTCCGTTCGGATTATCGAAATGTCCTGTATAACAGAAGAGGGACTTTCATCCTGGTTTGATTGGATACAGAAAAAACTTAATACTATGGAGGTACGAAAATGACTGACATTCTTGAAAAGCAGTCAACAAAAGACAACATTATACTCGGATTAAAAAAAGCTATGGCTGAGTATTCCATTGCAGCACTGACAAAAAAGGAGGGGAAGATTCTTTTTGATTACGTTGATGATATTGATAAAATAGAGCTAGAATATACTCCGACAGTACTCTCTCCCAAGAAATTCTTTTTCCCTCAGGAAGAGGTCATTCTTGAATACACACTTGAAGGAAAGGTCAACACGAAGATTGATTATAAGAAAACAGTACTTTTTGGAGTACGTCCCTGCGATATAACAGGAATTCAAATACTTGACGAAGCTTTCGCCGAAAGTAACGGAGATCCCAATTATATGACTAAGCGGGAGAATTCTATCGTTATTGGCATAGACTGTAAAAGCGTATGTGACGAAAGTGCATTCTGCTATAAGGTTGCATCACAGAATCCGGAAGCTGGATTTGATATTATGCTCCATGATCTGGATAATGATTTTGCTTTATCAATAGTAACTCAAAAAGGCGAGGAATTTGCTGAGGCGTATTTTACAACCGGTAAAGTTGACTTTGAAGCATTGCATGATTTCCGTTTGGAAAAAGAAAAAGCTTTCAAAGAAGCGGGAGGTCCCTTCGAAGAGCTTGAAAACCTTCCACAAATTTTCAGTGAAAATCAATTTCATCCTATCTGGGATTCGGAAGCGGAACGCTGCCTGAGCTGCGGATCATGCATTATGGTCTGCCCGACCTGTTATTGTTTCGATGTGATCGATGAACTCGCTCTGAGTATGAAGATGGGGGATCGCCTCAGACGGTGGGATGCCTGTATGCTGCGCAGTTTCGCGGAGGTATCCGGCGGAGAAAATTTTCGGGAAGAAGTTAAAAACAGAGTTAAACATCGTATAAACAGAAAGTTCAACTTTCTTATGACAAAACACGGAAGGTCCGTCTGTGTAGGATGCGGCAGATGCGTACGCAGCTGTCTTGCGGACATCTCTCCCGTAACCATTGTGGAAGCCCTTACCGCCACAAGCAAAGAGATGAGAATTGTGGAAAAGAATAATAGCCTGTATCTACCGGAAAAGGCTTACATACGAAAGATTGAATCCTTCACAGAAAAAGAAAAATTTTTTGAACTGGAGCTGGAAAATGGTAAAAGCCTGGGACATCAGCCCGGCCAGTTTATTCTTCTTTCCATCTTTGGAATAGGGGAAGCGGCAATATCCGTTTCATCACCCCCAAGCTTCGGAAACCGGTTCGATATTGTGGTACGGGCCGTGGGGGATGTTACAAACAAACTTCATACTCTAAAGGAAGGTGATTTTGTTTTTATCCGGGGGCCGTTCGGCCATGGATTTGATGATGCCATTCTTCGTAAAATGAGGGGAAAACATCTACTCTTCATATCAGGAGGAATAGGGTATGTTCCGCTTCGCTCTCTTATTAATCTTACCTTGAAGCAAACTGACACGTATAAAAAAATCTCGATTCTCTATGGCTGTAAAACTCCTGAAGACAGAATGTACAAGGATGAACTGGGATATATTTCCACTCTCGGTGGAAATGTGGAACTGCTTGAAACCGTTGATACACCGAATGATGCATGGCTGAAGAACAGCGGTGTTATTACAACCCTCATTCCAATGGTAGATTTTGATCCGAAAGAAACAATTGCTATTGTATGCGGTCCTCCTGTTATGTATAAGTTTGTTGTTAAATCTTTAAACAGCCATGGAATTTCAAATAGCAATATCTACGTCTCATTGGAGAGACGAATGAAGTGCGGAGTCGGTAAATGTGGTCACTGTCAGATAGATGATATCTATGTATGTCAGGACGGCCCGGTTTTCCGGTTCTCTGATATAGAAGATAAAGAGGAGGCCCTGTAATGAGTAAACCAAAAGTAGCTTTCTTCGATTTTACATCCTGCGAGGGGTGCCAGCTTTCCATACTGAATCTTGAAACAGAATTATTGGAATTACTTGACATAATTGATATCGTTGAATTTCGCGAGGCTATGAGTGAAAAGTCTTCTGTTTTTGACATAGCTGTTATAGAAGGGAGTTATTCCAGGGAAAGTGATTTAAAACGGCTAAAAAAGATTAGGGAAACAGCCGGTGTCGTTATTGCTCTTGGCGCATGCGCGCACATCGGAGGAATAAACGCCCTGCGAAACAGCCAGAAACGTGAAGATTTAATGAAAAAAGTTTATCCTGATAACCCTTTTCTCTATGAAACCAATGAGAAAGCTCTTCCGATATCAGGAGCCATCAAGGTGGATGCATTTGTTCCGGGCTGCCCGGTGGATGTAAAAGAATTTGTCAGAGTGGTTAAGAATCTTGTTCTGGGAAAAGATCCCGGACTGCCTACCTACCCTGTATGTGTTGAGTGTAAACTTAATGAAAATGTCTGTGTGTATGAGTTGGGCAAAACCTGTCTGGGACCGGTAGTGCGTGCGGGATGTAATGCCGTTTGTACAAGCAGCGGTGGTGTCTGCATCGGATGCAGAGGCCTTATCCCGAATCCTAATATTAATTCTCAAAAAGATATTATGCAGAAATACGGTCTTGATATGGATAGAATCATAGATTCGGTTAATCTCTTTATGACAGAAGATTCACGGGAGGTACAGTAATGGGAGAAACAATAACAATCGGTGTAAATCATATCACAAGGGTAGAAGGACACGGCAACATTAAAGTTGATGTTCAGAACGGTGAAGTAAAGGAATGTAAACTTGAAATTGTTGAAGCTCCCCGGTTTTTCGAAGCAATGCTGGAAGGGCGCCACTATACGGAAGCATCATTAATTACATCGAGGATCTGCGGCATATGCTCTGTAGGACACCAACTCGCTTCTGTTCAGGCGACGGAAGATGCTTTCGGCATTCAACTCTCAAAACAGAATCATCAATTAAAAACGCTTCTTGATATGGGCCAGTATTTTGAATCCCACGTCCTCCACGTCTATTTTTTAGCTGTTCCCGACTTTGTCGGTGTGTCCTCTGTCTTTCCGCTCATTGCAACCCACAAAGATGTTGTTTTATCAGCACTTAAGCTTAAGAAACTGGGGCATGATATCGGTGATATGGTGGCCGGACGTCTTGTTCACCCCATTTCAATGACTCCCGGCGGTTTTACCATGCTGCCTACCGTGCAGAAACTTGAAGAGATACGCACCAGAATTCTCGATGCAAAAGGTGAGCTCACTGAGGGTGTAAAACTTATATCACAGTTAAAACTGCCTGACTTCCAGAGGGAAACCGAATATATATCGCTTTATAAAAAGGGAGAATATGCTTTTATAGACGGAAATATCTATTCCAGTGATGTGGGGGAAATTTCCTACAAAGATTATCGGAAAGTAACCAACGAATACCTCGTGCCTCATTCGACGGCAAAAAGAGCGCACTATTCCCGACATTCCTACATGGTAGGAGCGCTTGCGCGGTTTAATAACAACTATGAATGGCTGAGCGATGCGGCAAAAGAAGCGGCTGAAGCACTTGGACTGAAAAAGGGTTGTTTCAACCCTTATATGAATACTGTCGCGCAGATGGTGGAACTGTTTCATATTATAGACAACAGCACATCTATAATTGAAGACATGCTGAATAACGGTATTAAAGATGAGAAACCGGTTATTCCTGAACTTAAAAACTGCACGGGGATAGGAGCGGTTGAAGTCCCGCGGGGAATTCTTTTTCATGAATATACGTACAATGACAAAGGTTTTATTACAAAAGCCAACTGCATTATCCCTACAGGACAGAACCTCCAGAACATAGAAGATGACATGAATGATATTGTCCCCGCCGCCATAAAGGTGCGGACAAAGGAGGAATTGACACTGGACCTTGAAATGCTCGTACGGGCATATGACCCCTGTATTTCCTGCTCCTGCCATCTGCTGGATGTTGAATTTATCAATGAATGACAGCAGGTCCCTCATCCTCGGCGTGGGGAATCCCCTGCGCAGGGATGACGGGGTGGGAGTGGAAATAATCCGCCGTTTAACCAAAAACTTCAGCGACGGCAGACTGTCCGTTTCCACCGATCTTATGGATGGAGGGACTGACGGACTGGCTTTACTTGAATACATAAAGGGTTATAAAAAAGTGACTCTTATTGACGCCGTGGAAATGGGAGTTGACCCCGGTATAATTAAGGTTTTCACCCCCGAAGAGGCAATTCTGCATATAGGTACTGACTCTCTTTCCACTCACGGTTTTGGTATTGCCGAATTTATCAGGTTTGCACGGGAGCTGAATATTCTCCCTGAATGTACCATTATTGGTATACAGCCGGAGGATATTGGGTATGGGGAAGAACTCTCCTATCCTGTACAATCCGGCATTGAAAAAGTGATTTCAATTATCTTGAATGCTGCAGATACAGCTTTATAATTATATCATTGGATTCTCTGCAGTAACCTTTATATTATAGATGACTCATCCCTTTAGCTGTAAAAATCAATTTTTCCCAAAAACCCGCATTAATTTTTATTTTCCTGAAGCAGTACGGTAAAAAACCATGTTATAGAGAGTGAAACCACAAACAACAATAACTTATGAAGCATGTTGTCCCGGTTTCATGTTGAAAACAACAAAATTGAGGTAATCGGAATGCATACGATTGATATACGGAGTAAAGAATATCCCGACTTACTCAGACAGATTAATGATCCTCCACCTCTGATTTACTATAAGGGTAAGTGGGACGGGGATATTTTTAAACAGACACTCAGTGTGGTGGGGTCCCGCAGAATGACTCACTACGGGGAGACAATAGCAGCAAAGCTTATTCGTCAATGTGCCGGATGCGGTATAACAATAGTATCGGGTTTTATGTATGGTATAGACGCGACAGCACATGAATCGGCTGTTGTGGCGGGCGGGCGGACCATTGCCGTTATGCCCTGTGGAATAGAACGGATCCATCCTGAGTACCAGAGAGTATTGTACGGAAAGATACTGAAAACAAGCGGATTAATTATTTCCGAATATCCCGGTGACACTCCCCCTGCATTATGGACATATCCCCGGCGCAATAGAATTATCGCGGGGCTCTCCCCCGCTCTTCTTGTCATTGAGGCCGGATTAAAAAGCGGGGCTCTTATCACGTCCCGAATAGCCAAAAAATATAATAAAAAAATTTTTGCCGTCCCCGGTCCGCTGACAAGCAGCGTTTCTTTAGGGACTGCTCTACTGATAAAACAGGGGGCATCAATTGTAACGGGAGTAAATGATATTTTATACGATTACGGTAAACCGGCAGGGGGAGAGTTATTCGCAAAAGAACATACATTCAGTTTGAATCCCAGGCAAAAGAGCATTATTAATTTCTTATCAGTAGAACCTCTCAGTATTGATGAATTAACCCGGCGCACAAAAGCAGATCCGTCAAATATTGGGGCCGAAATAACCTACCTCAGCCTTAAGAAAATTATCAATCAGAAAGAAGGTAAATACTATCTTGACCAGGAGGACTCCCATGCTTATTAAAGTACCTTCCGTTTCTTTTTCAGGATTAACCACAATACGGATAGATGTGGAAGTTAATATTGCCGAAAGAGGACTCCCCTCTTTTGATATCGTCGGGCTTCCCAGTAAAGCTGTAGCCGAAAGTAAAGAGCGGGTACGAACGGCGCTTATTAATGCGCATTTTGATTTTCCCCTTCGCAGGATAACGGTAAATCTCGCTCCGGGTGATGTCCCGAAAGAGGGAGCATTTTATGATCTCCCAATAGCCGTTGGTATTTTATCGAAAATAGAAAACTTTGAAATACCCGTAAAGAGTATTTTTTTCGGTGAACTTTCCCTTGATGGTTCGCTTCGCCATACAAAAGGAGCACTCCTTGCCGCGCTTTTCGCGAAAGAG
>CAYSXD010000031.1:0-14668 GCA_964434925.1 uncultured Spirochaetaceae bacterium | reverse complement strand
AACAGGCAAGACTTTCAGAACCATTAAAAGGTATATATTATCCTTACTGGACATTTGATGCCGACACCCGTTCTGACTATACGGGAGAGCGGGGGACACACTATAGCCGTCAGGTGGAAAGAACAGACAGCGATGGAAAACGGACAACTGAAACGGTTACGGAAACACGGTGGGCGTCGGTCCGGGGAAATGTGGAGCGATTTTTTAATGATGTTCTGGTGGCAGCAAGTAATACACTGAAGAGTAAAATTATACGTAAACTTGATAAATGGGACCTGGAAAAGATGGTGAAGTACAGTGACCGTTATCTTAAGGGTTTTAAAGCTGAATCATATTCAATAGATCTTGAACGGGGATTCAGTTTCGCGAAAGAGACCATCAATGAGACAATCAGATCGGATATTCGTCGTGATATTGGTGGTGATGAGCAGCGGATTCATCAGGTTAATACAGACTATTCCGGAATTACCTTTAAGTATATTCTCCTCCCTGTCTGGGTGGTTATGTACAGATTTAAAGACAAGTACTTTCAGGTATTGATAAATGGACATACCGGAGAGATAGAAGGGGAGCGCCCGTTCAGTATTATAAAGATAGTTTTGCTGATTATCGGTATTCTTGCAGCGGGAGGTGCCGGGTATCTGGTCTACTACCTGGTACACAATGGGATTATATAAAAAGGCTTTGGCAATGATGGAGAGTAAAAATATGGAAAAGATTAATATAAACGGACCGGAAGCGGGAATAGCGCTGGCAGCTCTTGTTGCATTCAGCGATGACAATCCTTCAGATGAAGAGGGAATGGTGATGCGGCAGTACTACAGAAGTGATGACGCGGAGAGCTTTCAGAAAAAACTGGAGGCAGCGGGTTATAAGTACCCTCTGGATCTTTCGTCTCTCTACCCGGTGATTATTGATGTTTTACAAACCACGACTAAAGAGTTCCAGCTGCGGTGTCTGGCTGTGGGTTATCTTTTGGCAAAAGCGGATGGTACTTTTGATCAGAATGAGATGAACCTTTTAAATAAAGCGGGAAGCTCTTTGGGTATAAGTCTGTATGAGGCAAAGGTTTTTGCGGAAACAAGGCTGAAAGAAATTGATGAGACATCCGATTATGAAGATTTTAGGGATGAAACAGATAAAGGTCCTGATCTTGAGTTGACTCTTGAAGAAGCGGGAATAGCGTTGAGCATTCTTGTTGGATTCATTGATGATGACCCTTCCGATGCTGAAGCGGGAGTTATGCGGGAATATTTTTCAACGGAAACCATTACTTCTTTTTTAGAAAAGATGAAAGCCTCAGGTTTGTCATATCCCGATGCTCTTCCTGATACAAAGAAAAGCATCTATGCAACGCTGTCGGGGAGTCCAAGAGAGGATGCACTGCGTATGCTGGCAATTGGCTATAAGGTAGCAGCTGCAGACGGTACTGTTGATGAAATGGAGATAAGTCTTATAAAAGAATTCTGTGAAGAGTTTGTTATAGGGCTTGCGGAAGTAAAAGAGTATTTTAAGGCTGCTCCGGCTTAGAACATCTTTTTATTAGTAATGGTATCGGAGCTGAATAATGAATAGCCCGTTTTGAGCTACTTTGTACACAATCCTGTGTTCGCTGGTAATTCTACGGGAGCTGTAGCCGGAGAGTGAGTGTTTCAGCTTTTCTACTTTACCAATTCCTTTATCGGGACTTCTTTCTATCTCTTTGATAAGGGAATTAATTCGTTTCAAGATTTTTTTGTCTTGTTTTTGCCAATACAAATAATCTTCCCACGCTTGATCGGAAAATATTATTCGCATGCAATAAGTTCTCTTTCCCGGCCGTGTCCTTCTTCAATCTGTTTAATAGACTCCATCAATCGCAAAGCATTCCGGGGACTCCTAAGGAGATAGGCGGTTTCTTCCAGTGCTTTATAATCGTCAAGGGAAATCATTACAACTGCCTTGTCTCTTTTACTGGAAATAATAACCGGTTCATGATCGCTGCATACATGATTCATGGTATCCGAAAGATTCTGTCGTGCAGAGGTATAGGAAATAGTATTCATTTATGTAACTCCTCCTTAAAAGGTACATAAAGTTGTACTCTTTGTCAAGGAGAATATAACTCCGGTTATGCTACAGGGGCCCAATAGTTGTCCCGTTGAATTCCTGACCACGGAGAATATTTTTCAGGTTGTCGATATCTCTTCCTCCTGCTGCTATAACAGTCAGACCCAGTTCGGCTGCTTTTTTCGTTGCTACCGGGTCAAAGGGGACATTTTTACCCGGAATCCAGGTATTGCCTACCAGTTTCTTCATTTCAGACCAGGTAAGCGTATTCAGAGGTAAAGCATGAGGATCTTTTTTAGGATCAGCGGAATATACTTTTGCAATGTTGGAGAGGTTTATTACCGTATCCGCTCCGAGATTTTCCGCCAGAAGAACTGAATCGTTGTCCGTGGAGAACCCCGGTTTCCATCCTGCCGCAACAAGAACTTTCCCCCTAAATGCGGTTAATGACGTAGGGTCAGTTACAACTTCTTCCCTGCAGTATTCTCCGAATATTCTTTTAATCAGTTCCGCGTTAAGCCGCGTTGCCATTATTCCGATCCAGTCCTGCTCGGTAAGATTCGCATTATCTCCGGTAATCTCCCTGTATGCTTTCTGATACTTTCGTGCAGGACCGCCCCCTCCGATAATTAATACCAGCCGTCGTTCGTCATTTTCTTCCAGATATTCAACAACAGCTTCTCTAAATTCTTTAATAAAATCAACATCCGGAGAATCGGAAGCTACAATAGAGCCTCCGACTGAAAGTATTTTTATCTTTTTCATACGGTTACTATAGTATAAAAAGGATGTGCTTAACAACGGAAAAATAAAAAAATGGACGAAGGACACAGTTGTGGTATATAGTAGAATATGGATATTTCAAATATAAAAAGATCCGTTCTTGCTGGTCTCGTCATACTATGCGGTGTGTTCATTGTCTTTGTTCTTGTTACCGCTTTCATGGTACGGGAAGATACTGTCGGTTTCAGAAGTCCTGTTATTGTGCGAAAGAATCCTGTAGTAACATATACCGTTGGAACAGCCGGCTATATGAAAAAAAATTCTTCCTCGTGGAAGGAAATTGAGATTGGCGCAGTTCTTGGAGAGGGCGGTTCTGTTAAGACCGGAGATGATGGTATTATCGATATCAGATTTACCGACGGGACTGCAATGCGTATTACGGAAAATTCATTTCTTTCCATTGATGATATCAGTTTAACGACTGTTGCAGTCGGGTTAAAAAAGGGAAGACTGATTTCAAAATTTACCAAATTGTTTTCCAATCAGAAATTTTCTGTTGAATCTCCATCAACAGTGGCAGGAATCAGGGGCACGGAGTTGATTTTTACAGCAAAAGATGATGAAACGGAAATTGTTGGGATGTCCGGCATTACGGAAGTCTATAATCCCCTTTATCCTGAGAAACGGGTACTGCTGGGTTTTCAGACAAAAACACGGATTCCCGCTGATGATCCGCCGGGAGACCCTGTGGCACTTACCCCTGAAGAAGTGTCCCTATACAGGAATATGCTCGATTCGATTCATTTTAACAGGATTCTTGTTTTTGGGAATTCCATACAGTTCAAACCGGATACAGCTGAAATAACCGAATCATCCCGGAAAGAGCTGGAAAAACTTGCAAAAAGAATGCGGTGGCATCGTTATAAAATTGAAATAGATGGTCATACAGCGGATGTGGGAGATGCTTCTTCCCAGTATTCGTTGTCTCTGGATCGGGCAAAAACAATACGAAATTATCTGATTTCTCTGAAGATAAGCGAAAAGCGTTTGTCAGTCAGGGGATACGGAGGCTCAAAGCCTATCGCTTCAAACAGTACTGCAGAAGGACGTGCAAGAAACAGACGGGTAGAGTTTATTATCAGGAAGTAGTAATGGATTTTAGATATTCTTCGCCGATATTGGTTTCCATAATGAGTTTGAAAACTTCTCCGTCAATAAAGTTGTTATCCTTCATTCTGTTTAGAACATTCAAAACTTCGTCAAGGTCCATGGATCGTTTATAGGGCCGTTCCTGGGCAGTGAGTGCTTCAAAAATATCCGCAATAGCAATAATCCTGGCCTGCAGCGGAATATCTTTCGCTTTTAATCCCCTGTGATAACCTGTTCCGTCAAGTTTTTCGTGGTGTTTTGACGCATACTCCGCGACGTGAGGAATATTGTCCGGGAATGCAATATGTTCCAGAATTGTCTGAGTAACCCGGACATGATCTTCTATGATACTCCGTTCCCGTGTATTCAGGGTACCTTTCAGTATTGACAGATTTTCAAGCTCGTCTTCAGAAAGGTAGCACTCTTCACGGTCAGAAATGGTGAATGTTTTTAACGCTATATCGTGAAGACGGTCAAGTTCTGTGCTGTCAATAAACTCTTCCGGACTGTTGCACTTCTCAATAAAACGATAGTCGTCTTCAAGCTTTTTAATAACCTTCTGCAGTGGTTTTCCGGCAAGTATTTCATCTGCTGTACTGCCACTCCTCTGTTGTTTCAGTGCGCCAGCAAGAGCGTTGTTTTCAAATATTTTCCGGATAAGATGAAACCGCAGCTGAATTAACTCAATGCCGTCTCTGACACGTTGCAGTTTCGTTTTCTTGTTTAGAAGGCTTTCAGGAGTTGTTATTTTTCCAATATCATGCATCCATGCGGAAAGCTTCAATTCTTCCAGCTCATCTTCCGAGAAATGGATATTTTTAAAATAACCGGTATTGGTATTGTTTATTTTTTCCGCTATCATCATGGTTAAATGGAACACATTGCTGATGTGTTTACCGGTAAAGGGAGATTTTTCATCAATTGTGGAAGCAATGCTCTTGATAACCGAATAAAGGAGTTCTTTCAGTTTGAGATGCAGCTGAACATTTGTCATTTTAACGGCAGCCTGATATGCCATGGAAGATATTAGATCGGTATAAACTGAAGAATATGGAATAATATCATCAGAATCCTTTTTCCGTGCATTTATCAGCTGGAGAACGCCGATCAGTTTTTTGTCCTTATTCATCATGGGAATAACGAGCATTGATTTTGACCGGTAGTTGTTGTTTCTGTCATATTCCTTGGTACCGCTGAAATCAAACCCTTTTGCAATGTAGACATCCGGAATATTTATAACCTCTCCGGTAAGAGCGGAGTGTGAGGAAACATTTGAATGGTTGGGCTTTCCGTTTATGTACAGCGGAACCGGCGGGAAATTTATTTTTTCTTCAGCAGAACCTCCGTACTTCAGGTTCATGGATTCATTGTACAGTATTTCAAAAGTAAGATGTTGTTTCTTCTCATTGTAAATATACAGCGTTCCCCCGTCCGACCGTGTAAATCTCATGGCCTCGGTTAATATTACTTCAAGTAATGTCTCCAGGTCATTTTCCGTTGTAAGTGAAAGCCCTATCTCCGAAAGGGTTTTGTACCCTGCTTCCCGCTCTTTCAGGAGTTCTATTTTTTCCAGTAGCCGTTTGTTTGCGAGGGATAAATTTTTTCTCAGATCGTTGTACGTTGTGGCCATAAGGCTGAATTCATCATCAGTATGCAGTTCGATTATCTGAAAGTTGTCTATATCAACATTGTTCATGGAGTCTATCAGTACCTGCAGCGGTGCAAGGATGAATTTCTGAAAACGGGAATGGAATATTGAAAAAAGAAGGAGAATAGATGCTATAATCAGGATAATAGTGCTAATTATTATAATAATTTTTGCATGAATAATAGCTGTGTCTCCCTGTACAAGAAGAACAGCATAGTTTTCTTTACCTGTGGTATCCGAAGGGAGCGGAATGGCGTGATAGTACAAGGTACTGCGGGCGCCGTTAATTGTGATATTCTTTAGGTATCCGCTCCCACCCCGTAAAGCAGCGGTAACAGCATTACTCATTGCCGTGGCCCATTCCAGTTTCACGGTTTCGGTAATATGGTTTCCACTTCCGTCTATTAGTACATTTCCCTTCGAATCCTTTTTCAGAACATGTTTTGTCAGATTCTTCAGATTGTAAATTTCATGTATTATTTTCCTGTTCGGGTGGGCAATGATAACTCCCTCGGTATCAACCACAATTGCATACATATCTTTTGTATTAAGGTACTTTTCCACATTTTTCTGAAGTGCGGTAAAGTCTATATCCATGCCGAGAATACCGATAAATTTGTTTTTGTCGAAAACAGGGTGAAAAATGGATGCAACAGGTTTGTCCCCGGTAAGGGAGTAGTATGATTTTGAAATAAACGGATGGAGATGCTCATTTTCAATGAAATACCGGTACCACCACCGGTGCTGCCGATGGCCGATCTGGCCGTAACTTTTCCCAACCTGGTTCCCCTGTGTATCCTGTACGTAGAGGAGATCGATAAAACTGTAGTCCCTTTGTGCTTTGGCAAGAATCATAGGTCCGGTGTCCATACCGGGAGGAGCATCGGTATGGTAATGTGAATCATAGTCTTCTACACGGACTTTCCATTTTGAAGGTGCAGCTTCAATAAGCTCCGCAATAACCGGATTTAAAGAAAGCTGGTAGTTAAGGATGTAGGCATTATTAAGGTATTCATGAATATAATCGGCAAGTCCCTTTATCTGTATAATGTTTTTTTCATGGGTGTTTTTTTCGGAAATGTAGATAAGGTAAGCAGTGGTTGCAAACGAGGATATGAGTACGGAAAAGCTCACCGAGAGAATAAGCAGCCAGTTAAATTTCTTTGATATTTTGCCCATAAATATTATTTCTTTCTATAACCATATACCATCTGCCCCTCTTCGACAACAGATTTTCTTAATAATTAAGTATTGGACTTTTATATAAAGTTGTTTTAAACTAATTTCAAGGAGTTTCCCATGCAAGGTAGTGATACCCTGGAAGAACTGCTGCGAACCAGTACACTTCTTCTTGAGGATCAATCCAGGAGTTCTCTTCTTTCGAGAATTGTTGAACAGGCTCAGGATGTCAGCGGCTCGGACACTGCTGCGCTGTATGTGTATCCCCCGGAAGGTATAAAAACAGGCTTTCTTTCGATGGTTCATAAAAGAGGAAAACGTGATGTTCCCCTTACTCTTGACAGGTATGGTGAGCTTGTATTGTTTATGGAGGATTGCCGGGAAACCCTCGTCCTTAACAGCAGAGAGCAGCTTTTTTTCTCTGAGGCTTTTCTCTATGAAAGCATAAGGAGTGCTATTGTTCTTCCTCTGTTTACCACGAAGCGTAACCTGGGATTGCTTATTTTAGGATCGGGTAAAAATAATTTTTACGGTAAAAATAAACTTCATTATCTTGATGCGTTTACCCGTCTGGCAGGAGGAGTGGTACAAAATAAGGAATTACTCACTGAGGTAAAAGAAAGGCTTAAAGAGATAGAAGCTCTCCAGCGATATCAGGAAAGTGTTTTTTCCTCCATGACAAACCTTCTTATTACAACGGATGAGAAGGGGAATATTCATTATTTTAATAAAACAGCTGCTGAGAGACTTCGTATTGATGATTCCTGGCTGGGGAGGAACCTCCATTCTTTCATGGAGAAATCAATGGGCAAATCAATTCTCAAAGAACTGGCAACTTCCCAGAAAAACTATAGGGAAGTCCTTGGTCTGGAAGGGATTTACAAATATCCGGAGGGGGAGATGGATTTTTCGCTGAATATCTCTCCTTTAACGGGAAAACGGGGGAAGCATGAGGGGCTGACTCTGCTTTTTACCGATCAGTCCAGGGAGCAGGAATTAAAAAAGCAGATGAATGTTGCCGTGGAAGACCGGCGGGTTATTAAAGATATGTTTTCCCGTTATATGTCCGGGGAAGTCTTAAAAAGTCTGATGGATTCAGCGGATCAGGTTCACCTTGGCGGAGACAGGAAGATGGCAACCCTCTTTTTTGCGGATATCCGCGGTTATACATCATTCAGTGAAGGTAAAGAACCAGAGGTTATTATTGATATTCTTAATGAGTATTTCAGTGAAGCTGTTGAAATTGTTATAAAGTACAACGGCTACATAGATAAGTTTATTGGCGATTGTATTATGGCTGCGTGGGGGGTCCCTATTGTAGAGGAAGAGAAAGATGCCGTTGCGGCAGTTTCCTGCGCGGTAGAAATTCAGGAGTTGGTAAAATCAACGTCACGAAAGTTTTTCAAAGGAATTGCTTCAGGTCTGAAGGTTGGTATAGGCATGCATTCGGGCCCTCTGGTTGCAGGCAACCTGGGAAGCCAGCGGAGGATGGATTATTCGGTAATCGGGGATACTGTTAATATCGCCGCCCGGCTTGAAGGTGTTGCGGAAGCCGGCGAGGTTATTATTACCCAGAAAACAAGGGATCTGATTGGTGGTCATTTTAAGTTAAAAGAGCTGACGCCGGTTAAGGTTAAGGGGGTGGGAAACCCTCTTCATATATTCAATGTGTTAAAACAGGTCAGTTAGACAAGGAGTTTTGTATGGATATAAACAGTTTCTTACAATCAGTTCCACTGTGGGCTATAGCAGCTGCAGCAGGATTCTTAATTGGGGCTGTTGTTTTAATTATTTCAGTTATCCTTGTTAAAAAGCGCACCCGCCATTTAATTGATGATCTTGAAAGTGCCAGGGAGTCCGGGATTTTCCCTGTGAATGGTTATTCCCCGAAGTTTTTAATAAAACATACTAACATAGTGGAATCCTTTGCGCGGGAAAAAGGAAAAGATATTATCAGCCTGGCAGGAATTGACAGACTCTGGCTGGAGAAGTATCGGGATAAACCGGGTAAAAGGCTAATGAAAAGTATTCTTGAATTTATTCCCGGGAAGGGGATGTTTACTGTGTTCCTCGGGGTACTTAAAAAACCTGCTCTGGCGGAATATTTTTTTAAAACTATCGGGACAGAACCCGGGACTCTGCGAAGACTTCCGCTCAGCGGATCCGGGGAGGTCTTTGACAGCCTTCAGGCAAAACAGTTTCTTGCAGGCAGGATTGATGAGGTGCGGGAAATGGCGGGGGACCCGGAATGGCCTGTCCGCTATTTCGCGATTAAAATTCTTTTAACGGAGGACGATGAGCGCTCACAGCGTGCTGTGGAAGAAGCACTGCGTGATTCCCATCCGCTCATCCGGAAAACCATTATTGACTCAGTTGATTTTTTGGAGAAGAAGGCATTTTATACATACCTCATTAATCAACTGGCTGATGACCCCAGTGAAGAAGTACGTGCCGCTGCCTATAACCGGATAATGAAAGATTATTCAGATGATTTTACCATAGATTATGATTCACTTGATGATGTACAGAGCTTACATGCTCTGAAATTTTTAAATCCCGGCAGGGACAGCGATATAGATATTGCTTACAAATTTTTACAGTCGGATAATCTT
This sequence comes from uncultured Spirochaetaceae bacterium, assembly GCA_964434925.1. GTDB lineage: Bacteria > Spirochaetota > Spirochaetia > B11-G9 > B11-G9 > S145-15. The sequence goes on along the minus strand of CAYSXD010000031.1, from coordinate 5,308 downwards.
GAATTCCGTTTTCCGGCAGCACAGTTCCTTCAGAAGTACGAATATTTACAGAAAATATTAAAGGAAGTTGATTTTAAAGATACGGAAGTTATGAAGCGTAATATTGATCTTCTTACCAACGCCTCCGAAGTTAAGGTTGATAGATTTCTTTCCACGAATATTACGGGCCCTGCGTCCGCCTTTGCCGCTTTATCAATACTCTCCGGAGCCGGAGCGAGAGATCTTATCGCGCCGCTGGCGAAACAGGTATTTCATGTTTCTGAATTAAAGGCAGATAAAAGAGTCTGGGAGGCTGCAGTAAACTGTATCTCTCTCCGCGGGGATGAAACCGCAGTGTCGGTCCTTATGGAAGAATTCAGTGAGTGTCTGTATGACACTGAAAAGGCAGAATTCATCCTTGATCAATTACCGGAAAAAATGGAGCATAAAACATATCCGTATCTTTTCAAAGCCCTTCTGAATGATGATTTCGCTGCCCGCGAGGCATTAATCAGAGCAATGGTAAAACTTCCGCCGGATACGGCACTATCGGATCTTTTTGGAATTCTCTACGGAGGAAGAGAAAAATATTCTCATGGTATAAGAATTACAGCCTTAAAAGTTATTGCCGGGTATAATCTTCCCTACTGCCTGCAGCCCCTTATAGAGCAGTTACCAACGCTTCCGGTAGAAGAGGCGCGTGCGTTTTCTTCTCTTCTTTCCTCTTACAGCGGTAAACTTTTTAACAGCCGTATTTTAAGGGTCCTGGAGCAGAATGATGCAAAGGTCCGGGCAGCCGTTATTGCCAGCCTTCCTTCTACAGGGGTAAAGGAATTCCTGAAACCTATCAAGGAAGCGTTGGCGGACGCGGACCCCGATGTACGTATTGCAAGTGTATGGGCTCTCGCGGCATACGGGGAGAAGAAGGTCCTTAACCAGGCTGTTAATATGCTTCGTGATCCGGTGGAGCGGGTGCGTATTGCGGCGGCAGGTGCAATCAGTAAGTACGCGACTGAGGAAAAGCTGGAGGTTTATCTGGCTATAGCCCGGGATTCCAATGAGGTTTTGGAAGTCAGGAAGGCAGTAGTAACAGGGTTGTCAAAATCCGAATTGGCAAGCGCGGTGGATTTTCTTATTAAAATTATCGATGAAGAGGATGATCTTTATAAGGCAGCTATTCTTGCTCTTGCCGGGAAAACATCAAAACGGGATTTAAAGGCAATTATTGAAAACATCAAAGATGCGGCCCCTGCACTTCGACAGAAAATAATGGTTGTATTAAAAAAAATGGGAGTATCCGGGGAGGAAACAATCGCCAGACTGCTGGAGGAGGATATTACTTCATTAAAAGATCAAATAAGCCGGATACTGGAGGAAAGCGGTTATGTGGAACATCAGGTGAGGCTGCTTTCTCATCGCGACCCTGCAGTACGAAAGAGAGCAGCGGAATTTTTGTCCAGGCTTGGATCTGTGGCGGCATTCAGGGGAATTGTTCTCGCGGCCCGCGATCCCGAAGAGGATATCCGGGTTCAGGTAACACGGGCCCTGGAAAAACTTAACAGTGAGTCAGGGAAAGAGATCCTTGAGAAGCTAAAAGCAGATCCGGATAAGCGGGTCCGGAAATTTACTCTCTGGGCACTTGAAAGAATACAGTCAAAAGCTATGGGAGATTAGCTTTTGAAATGTTTTCCTTTTGGTTTTTTTGACAATTCAACATTAAGTTTTCGCCCTTTATAGTATGCTTTTTTGAAAGACCGCAGAAACAGATCAATCTGATCCTGTCTGACTTCGAAAAAAGAGAAGTTTTTAAGGATATCTATTTTCCCAATGGGGATGTTCCTGCTTCTGGTTACTTCTTTGATAATTCCAATAAGCTTTTGAACGGTAAGTTTATCTGTTTTTCCAATATTAATAAAAAACCTGGCATCTCCCTTTCCTGTTCCAGGGACTTTTCTGTTTCCCTTTGTTTTGCCCCGGGAAGATGACGAATATGACGATTCCTTAACTTCCAGGTCCTGAGCACCTTTGTAGTAATCAAGAAACCGGTTGAACTCGAGAGAGACAAAATGTTTAATCAACTCTTCCCGTGAAAGCTCTTCAAATTTCTGATAGATGGCAGGAAGATATTCCTTAATCAGTTCCTCATTTACATCCGCTTTTTCTACACGGTCTATAAGGTTAAAAAGCTGGTTTCCACAGACTTCTTTTCCTGTTGGAACTTTTATACGGGTAAATGTATTCCCTATTTTTCTTTCGAAGTTTTTTATTGCATGACGTCTGCGGTTGTCAACAAGAGCTATGGATATGCCCTTTTTTCCCACTCTGCCCGTTCTCCCGCTTCGGTGAATGTACGTTTCCGCGGCATCGGGAAGTTCATAGTTTATAACATGGGAAAGATCGTTTACATCAAGTCCCCGTGCTGCAACATCAGTTGCAACAAGAATATTCAGATTTCTTCTGCGGAACTTCTGCATAACGTAATCCCGCTGTGCCTGGGAAAGATCTCCATGGAGTGCATCAGCGTTATAGCCGTCCTGAATAAGATTATCGGCAACTTCCTGGGTTGAGCGCCGGGTCCGGCAGAAAACAATACCGTATATTCCGGGGTAGTAATCTACAATTCGTTTAAGGGCCTGGTATCTATTGCTGTTGGCAATGAGAAAATACTGATGCTCCACGCTGGCTGCTGCTTTATTTTTGGATTGAATAGCAACTTCTTCCGGATTATTCATATACCTGGACGAAATATCGCGTATTTCTCTCGGCATTGTCGCCGAAAAAAGGCCCGTACGTTTTGTTTCCGGTGTTTCTGCAAGTATTCCATCAAGCTCATCACGAAAGCCCATATTCAGCATCTCATCCGCTTCATCAAGAATAACCGTTTTTACCTGGGAAAAATCAGTCTGTTTTCGTCTGATAAGATCCAGCATTCTGCCGGGAGTAGCAACCACTATATGCGCACCTTTTTTAAGGCCCCGTATCTGTGTCTCAATGCTGGCTCCACCGTAGACGGGGAGGACACTGACACTTTTCATATATTTGGCATACGATTCTATGTCCCGGGCAATTTGGATACAGAGTTCCCGTGTCGGGCTTAGTACCAGTGCCTGTGTTTTTCTCTTCTGTACATCAAGCTGTTGAAGTATGGGGACGCCAAAAGCGGCTGTTTTACCGGTTCCTGTCTGTGCAAGACCGATTAGATCTTTATCTTCATTCAAAAGAATTGGTATTATTTTTTCCTGAATCGGCATAGGGTTTTCAAAACCCAGGTCTTCCAGTCCTTTTAAAATTTCGGGGTTGAGCTCAAGTTCGTTAAATTGAATCATTCTTTCCTTTTTACGGCAGTTTTGAGTGGAGGGTTTATTTTATCAGTGAGGTTACCGTCTGTTAAATATGGCTGGAGTATGGAGTTTCCTTTCCCTTTTGTCAATAGAGCTTTTTGCGATGTGTTGAGTTTTAACAATTTGTTACACAGGGCAATGCACGCAGTTATACTACGACACTGTTTTAAACAGATATATAGCAAAATGGTTGTAGCAGGCTTGTAACTCATTCATACACTGCAAATTCTGCTAATGGAAAGGTTGCCATTCCCCCATCATTATGATATTCTCTGCAGCTTAAGTACACTTAAGCGGAGGAAATAATGAATACAGAACAGCTGCCGGATGGAATATATACGGAAATTGCTACAGAGAAGGGTTCAATTTTGATAAACCTGGAATATAAAAAGGTACCAATGACGGTATCCAATTTTATTGGACTTGCTGAAGGAACACTCAACAAAAAAGATGAGGGAACTCCTTTCTATAACGGACTGAATTTTCACCGGGTTATTGATAGTTTTATGATCCAGGGCGGATGTCCTCTGGGTACGGGAACCGGCGGGCCGGGATACAATTTCCCTGATGAGTTTGACAGTACTCTCAGGCACAGTGCTCCGGGAATTCTCTCTATGGCAAACAGCGGGCCTGGTTCCAATGGAAGTCAGTTTTTTATTACCCACGTGGAAACACCATGGCTTGATGATAAACATACCGTTTTTGGAGAAGTTGTCGATGGCATGAACTGTGTGAACAGTATTCAGCAGGGAGATAAAATTAACAAAGTTATTATTATTCGTAAAGGTGCTGACGCGGAAGGTTTTATTGTAGACAAAGCATCTTTTCAAAATCTTGTTGACAATGCTTCCTGAACCCGGATACGGGAAATATGGACATCCGGGAGTTATTCCACCGGACGTCATCTGATCTTTGATGTGGAGTTTCTTGATTTTTAATGGAAGTTCTCCTTTCTATCACGCCGGGGAGTACTATTATCCCCGGCGGTATCCTGTTACGAAAAAAATAATCTTACAGAAGAATAAAGCGGCTTACTTTGTTGTCAGATTAAACACGCCGTCCCACGATTTCTTTGGCGGTTTTTTAAGATACTCTTCACAGCGTGAAATATACGTTTTTGACGGACCGTCTTCCGGTACTGTTTCAAGTGCCGATGAAAAAACTTCCATTGCTTCCTTCCATTTTTTCTCCTCAAAAAGATCAAGCCCATTATGGAAAATTTCCAGGTTTTTTTTGGTTAATTCATCTGTTTGGCTCTTCTCTTCAACAAGTTCATACAGGCGTACAGGGGTTTGGATGCCCACAACCCGTACTCTGTCCAGTTTTCTTACGGTAAAAGTATCTCCGGACGCTTTGTACGTGTCTTCGCTTATCAGTATACCTGTCCCGTACATTTTATTTACTCCTTCCAGTCGGGCTGCGAGGTTAACGGCATTGCCCATAATCGTATAATCCATCTTCTTGGGTGTTCCCATGTTTCCGACAACCATCTGCCCGGTATTTATGCCTATTCTTGTAAAAAGCGGGGAAGGTGTCATTTCTTCGGTAATAAACCGTTCATTCAGTTCGTATTCAACTCTTTTCATTTTGACTGCCGCAAGACACGCGTGGGCCGCGTGTTCTGTAAATTCAACAGGAGCACCGAAGAAAGAAATAATTGCGTCACCCTCATACTTGTCTATCGTGCCTCTGTAGTCAAGAATAATATTACTCATTGCTGTCAGGTAAGCATTGAGAAGCCTGACAAGATCGGTAGGATCCAGTTTTTCGGAAATTGATGAAAATCCCTGGATATCGGTAAATATGGCTGTGAGTTCCTTCTTTTCACCACCAAGATTGAGTTTATCGGGATTTGATATGAGTTCGTTAATAACGTCGGTTGAGAGATAGTGGGAGAATGCGTTCCGCAGAAAGCTTTTCTCTTTTTCCAGTGAAAAGAAATTAAAAAGGAACAGGGTGATGGCTGTAAAAAACAGCGACAGAGAAGG
>CAYSXD010000030.1:0-14794 GCA_964434925.1 uncultured Spirochaetaceae bacterium | reverse complement strand
GGAACAGCAGCGTGGATAGAGAAGATCTGTTTTTTATTGTCAATGCTATTTTGAATGATGCGGTAGACGCGGATGTGGAGGTAATAATAGAAGCGTTAAAACGCAGGGCAAAAGGGCGGAATACGGGGACTTTTCGGGGTATAAATCCCGAAAAACTGGCTAAGGAGTCTGCCGCTGTGATAAACAAACAGATGAGTTACTCGACGGGAACCCTCAGAACGATGATCCGGAATTTTGCTGTAGACCTCATCAAAAAAGAAGCACCGGAACTGAATGAAGGACAAATATCAGAACTTCTTGAAGAATGGATTCCTGATGATGGTAAACGGAAAAGTAAAGATGAAACAGTACTTCCTCCCGATGTTCTTCTTACCATGATAAAACAGTTCCTTTCCTACAGCTCCGGGACTATGGCTCCTTCGGAACAGATTGAACTGGAAAACCAGATTCCGGATTGGCAGAGAACGTACTGGAAAAGAATCCCCGCGGGAATAAAAACAGTGCTCTCTCTTTTTCTCCAGGGGAAAATTGACAGCAGGGAATGCTGGGACCAAATTTATGCGGATCTTGATTTAGAGTGACTGAATGTTGAGTATTGAGGGAATGGTTTTAATTGACTTCATTACCTTACTGAAATCATCAGAGTGCTCAAGTTCCATGGTAAAATGCCCGGTTAATCTGCCCCTCTCATCTTCTTCAAGCTTCCCTTCTATCAGGTGACCTTTATATTTTCTCACTGAACCTTCTATTTCCGAGAAAAGATCATGAGTCATTCTAGATGTAATTTTAAACTGTTGTGTGGTGCGGGGAGAAACAGCTTCCCATTCAACGTCAATGCACCTGTTTCCAATATCATTGATATGGACGAGGTTTGGGCAGTTCCGTTTGTGTACAATAATCCCCCTCCCCCGGGAAATATAACCAACTATATCATCACTGGTAGTAGGATTGCAGCATTTCGCTATGCTGATGAGCATGTTTTTTTCATTACCAATCTTAAAAGCAATTCTTGCCCGGTCGAGTACCTGTTTTACAAAAGTACCCTCTTCTTCCGCAGCATGACTATTTAATTTCCGAGACTCCTCTGCCGAAAGTTCGTTCGGGATACTTTTTTTCTTTGCAATAATGTTTTTACCTATAACAAGGTTATCATCGTGTGTATTGAGCCAGTGTCGGATTTTATTTCTGGCTTTTGTTGTTTGAACGAATCTCAGCCAATTAATGTGAGGCGTTGCTGCTGTGGCGGTTCGAATTTCAACAACCTGGGTATTTTTTAATGGACGATTCAAAGGTATAATACTACCGTCCGCTATTGCTCCGAGACAGTGGTCTCCAATTTCCGTATGGATCTGATAGGCAAAGTCTATCGCAGTGGAATTCTTGGGAAGTTCAACTATATGACCCTCGGGAGTAAATACGTAGATAGAATCCTTTAAGAATTCTTTACGGATATCAGCAATAAAATCATCAGCACTGGAGCGTATGCCGTCCCACTTTTTAAATTTGTCTATAATGGGAAGATCCTTGTTTTTTAGTTTTCTGCCGTCAAATCCTCCGCTCTTATACAGCCAGTGAGCAGCAATACCATATTCCGCCGTTGAATGCATGGTATTAGTACGAATTTGTACCTCGGTCACTCTTCCGTTTAAACACATAACACTGGTATGGAGACTCTGATACTGGTTTGTTTTGGGCATGGCAATGTAGTCTTTAAATCTTCCCTCGATAGGGGGCCAGAGGCGGTGCACCATTCCCAGCAGGGAATAACATTCGTTAACAGAGCTGCATATAATACGTATTCCAAGGATATCATAAATTTCATCTATATCCTTTTTTCTTTTTTTCATTTTCACATAAACTGAGTAGATATGCTTTTCACGTGTGAATACCTTTACCCGGTGTCCCTCTGCGGCCGCTGCTTTAAGAAGTGTCTTCTCCACTTTTTTAAGGTAGTCTTTCCGTTCGGATTTATTTTCTTTCAGATAATCCATGATATATTGATACGCGTGGGGATTAAGTTGCCTAAGCGATAAATCTTCCAGTTCGGCTTTTAACCAGAAAATACCAAGTCTGTTAGCCAATGGAGCGTAAATCTCAAGGCATTCACTTGCAATAGCTTTTCTCTTTTTTTCGGGAAGATATTCGAGTGTACTCATATTGTGAAGTTTATCTGCCAGTTTAATAATAATTACCCGAATATCTCTGGACATTGCCAGCAGCATTTTCCGGATAGTTTCCGCTTCCTGTATTGATTTACTCTTGGCCTTCAGAATGGAAATCTTAGTAACTCCCTCCACAAGAAGAGCTACCTGTTTGCCGTAACGTCTGCTTATTGCGCCAAAAGCCGTATCTGTATCCTCAAGAACATCATGCATAAATGCGGCAATAACCGAATCGGCATCCATTTTCATTTCGACAAGAATTTCAGCAACTTTCAATGGATGAATAAAGTAGGGTTCTCCGCTGGCGCGCTTTTGGTTTTTATGAAGTTCCTTTGCCCATTCTGCGGCATTGATAATTCTTTCCACATTTTTGGGAGAATATTGAGTCAGGCTTTCATTAAATAATTCAATTTTACTCTTCATACGTACTGTTTATTCCGGTTTCCTGCCTACTGTAATACGATTTCTTTCGGCCAGGTCTTTAACAACAAAAGATTCATTAAATCCGGAAGAAAAAAGCTCCCTTTCTATACTATATGTTTGATCCGGTGCAGATTCAAGAAGAATATAGCCCCCCGGAGCAAGATAAGTATCCGCCTTCGTAATAATTCTGTGAATAAAGGTTAAACCATCAACTCCCCCTGCTAATGCCAGAGGAGGTTCGGGCCAATGATTAGTATACATTTCTTCAATTTCCATCCGGGTCAGGTAAGGAGGATTTGAGAGAATCATATCATATACACCGGAAATGGTATCAAAAAGGTTGCTTTTTATAAGGGGAAGTGTTTCGCCTAAAATAACAGTACTATTATAGGAACATACCTCAAGTGCGTCTGAAGAGATATCTGAACAGGTGACTGTAAGATCAGGAATACAGTGTTTCATTGTTATTCCGATACAGCCGGAACCGGTACAGAGATCTAAAATCCGCCTAAGGCCGGTATGCTTTTTTAAAAGTCCGATGGCGGTTTCGATAAGGGTTTCCGTATCCGGTCTGGGGATGAGAACTCTGTTGTCTACAAAAAAAGAGAGTCCGTAAAATTCCTGTTTTTTAAGAATATACGCTATTGGGATGTTTCTTCCCCTTTGCTTAAGAACTCTTTCATATTCAATAAGAGCTTTTTCAGAAACATGTTCCGGATACGAAGAAAACAGTTTCTCTTTTGATAATCCAAGGATATGCCCCAGAAGCAGCGACGCGTCTAAAAATGGTGTATCGCTTAGCTTCAGTGAAGCCATACCTATGGATAGAGCTTCCCGTATGGTAATCATTATGCTCTGAGAGCTTGCTCTCCCGCGGCAACCTTAAGATTTTCAATAACCTCCGCCAGTTCTCCCTGAATTATGCTCTCAAGTTTATAAAGGGTAAGATTAATCCGGTGATCAGTTACCCTGTTTTGCGGGAAATTGTACGTTCGAATCCGCTCCGACCTGTCTCCCGATCCTACCTGGTTTCGTCTGCTCTCTGCCCGTTCACTTTGTTTTTTTGCTTCTTCGGCTTCATAAAGCCGTGCCCGGAGAACCCGGAGGGCTTTTGCTTTATTTTTTATCTGGGATTTTTCATCCTGACAGGTAACAACAACCCCTGTGGGAAGGTAGGTTATCCGAACAGCGGAATCGGTTGTATTAACGCTCTGGCCGCCGGGGCCGGACGAACGAAAGACATCAATTTTTAAATCTTCAGTTTTTATATCAATATCGGTTTCCTCAGCTTCGGGAAGGACGGCAACGGTAACGGCGGAGGTATGTACTCTGCCTCCTGATTCGGTAGTCGGTACCCTCTGTACACGATGGACTCCGCTTTCATACCTAAGATTTCCATAGACGTTTTTACCGGCAATCGAAAATGAAATCTCTTTAAATCCTCCGATGCCGATTTCATTCGCGTTCATTACTTCAATTTTCCATTTGTTCTGTTCGGCAAATTTTGAATACATCCTGTACAGGTCTGCGGCAAAGAGAGCTGCTTCATCTCCGCCCGTTCCGGCCCGAATTTCCATAATAATATTTTTACCGTCTAAAGGATCTTTTGGTATAAGCAGTTTTTTTAGCTGTATTTCCAATGCTTCCTGTTTTTTTTCCAGACCGGAAAGTTCCTCTTTCGCCATTTCTTTCATTTCAGGATCCTGCCCTTCCTCAATAAGCTGTTTTGCATCATTACATTCTTCCAGAATAACCCTGTATTGCTCATAGCCTGCAACCACTTCACTTAAGTGAGAATGTTCCCGCATAACCTTCTTATACCGGTTCATATCTTTCATAATTCCGGGATCGGAAAGTTCTGTTTCCAGTTCTTTATATTTTTCAGCAATTTTTTTAAGTTTATCTAACATAAAAACACTATACCAAATTTAGTCAATGGCATCAATTGCCGTTATGAGGATAGGTTTCAGTGAATGGTTCTGTTTCATATTCCGGTATCCAGTCTTCCTTTTTATTCATTTTTTCCCGTTTTTCTCTTCCGGGTGTATGTAAAAAACCGAAAAGACTGCCGCACGCGCCTCCCGCGATATGTGCGAATTCAGCAATTGAGTTGCTGTGAAAAGAATTCAATACCTGTTTTGTAAGATACAAAATGACAATAAGAATAAACGTAAGGGGGATATCTCCCGATTTAGTATTGGTAAAAGGTGCAAGAAGAATCATCATAAACGCGACACCACTCGCACCTAGAAGTCCTGTATTAAAAAATAATATATTCAGGATCCCCGTTACCAGTGCGGTTGTGAATATCATGAAAAAAAGGGATAAAGATCCGTACTTTTCTTCAAGAATTGGGCCAACGAGAAGAATTATGGAGAAATTTCCAAGGAGGTGCGCCCACCCGACGTGCCCGAGAGCATGTGAGATCAACCTGAGATACTGGGCTGGTGAAGCCCAATCAAAAGTGGATTTTCCCGGGACGGTAAAAAAACGGAGAATAAGAGTATGCCCGGTTAACTGATCGGCAGTGAGGATAAGAGCCGCAAGGAGGGCAAAGGTAAGTGTGACGGGAGCATTGTATCTAATTTTCATTTTTTCAGAGTAGACTGCAAAATCGTTCCCGTCAAGGGATGACCGTGCACCATAAAGAGATTGGCTCATTGACAGTACAGCATAATACGGATAGTATCACTCGTGTTAAACGGGTGCGTAGCTCAGCTGGATAGAGCGCTTCCCTCCGGAGGAAGAGGTCGCAGGTTCGACTCCTGTCGCGCTCAAAAAACTTTTTAAAAGAAAGTCTTTTTATACTCCCGCTCGTATTCTGTTTTATTCAAATTTGACACCCCGTTCCAGGTTTTAAATGATTGTCAGGTGAATTTAAATCTGGTATACTTGATAATAGAGGTAAAAAATGAATAACATCATGGAGTTCCGTTTCAGTTTCCATACAATGAAGTATGCGGAAACGATAAAATTTTATAGAGATAGTTTGAAATTCCCTGTTGTTCATACCTGGAACAGGGGTTTTAATGATAGCGGATACCTTTTTCAGGCCGCGTCAGGACTTATTGTTGTCCTTCAGAGTGCGACAAAACAAATTGAACCTTTGAAAGATGCTGTTATTCTTATTCAGGTGGAAGATCTCGATTCGTATTATCGAAAGTTAGAGGAACAGAAGATCACCATAACTCAGGAAATCAGGAAAAGGGAATGGGGACATCGTGATTTTAAGATATCTGATCCAAATGGCCTTATTCTTGGATTTTATTCTGAAAAATGACTGATTCTACTGGAATTGTTATATAATTAGCAGTATATTACCTTTCAAGATTAAATTAATGGAGAAAAATTATATGATGCGAAAGTTTAAACTGAGTTATATTGTTGTCTTAGCCGCAGTTCTTTTTTTTATACCGCTGTATACGTTTGCCGGAGGTAAAAAAGAAGCTGCTCCCCAGGGGAAAAGTCCGTCACAAACGGTAAAGAAGCCATCAACCGGCCAGCCGGTTCAAAAAGATGCTCAGAGAGAGCCTCTTAAAGTTTCTACAAACATTGCAGCTACCGTAAATGGCAAAGCTATTTCAATGGTTAAGTTTGACAGTCAGGTAAAAACAGTCCTTCAGCAATATGCCAGTCAGGGTGTTACTATTGATACAGGCAGAAAAGCACAGATTCGTGTAAAGGTGCTGGATAACCTTATTGGACAGGAACTCCTCTATCAGGACGCGGTAAAAAAAGGAATGAAAGTTTCTGACGATGATATTAAAACTCAATTGGAAAGCATTAAGAAACAGTTTAAGGATAATGCCGAATATAAAGCTGCACTTAAAAAGCAGGGAATATCGGAGGATTTTCTCAAAGGAGATTTAAAAATGAATCTGCTGTTGAATAAGTATATTAATAAGACTTTTAAACCGCAGGTTACTATTACTGATGATGAAGAAGCTGCTTTCTATGGGCAAAACCCACAGTATTTCTCCCAGCCGGAAAAGATCCGTGCCAGCCATATTCTTATTAAAGTACCAAAAGGTGCGGATGCTGCAACTAAAGCAGCGGCACGGAAAAAAATAGAGGATGTGCAGAAGAGACTGAAAAAGGGAGAGAAATTTTCCGATTTAGCACGTGCGGTTTCTGAGGGCCCAAGCAGTAAGAATGGGGGTGACCTTGGTTTTTTCGGTCGTGGACAGATGGTGAAGCCCTTTGAAGATGCCGCTTTTGCTTTAAAGAAAGGTGAAGTGAGTGGTATAGTTGAAACACAATTTGGATACCATATTATTAAACTGACCGATAAAAAGGCAGCAGGTCTGGTTCCCTATAAGCAGGTAAAGCAGCAGATACATGATCATCTTTTTCAGACCAGGCTTGGAGAAGTGATTCAGAAATACATTGAAACGTTAAAATCAACAGCATCTATTGAAAAATTTGTTTCATAGGAAGAATATGATAATTTTTGTCATAAAATGAGTTTAAGTATTGATTCTTAAATGAATATATAGTATATTTAATATACACAAAACAAGTAATTATGGATAGGAGGGTAAGAATGGCAACACATCTTACTAAGGATACATTCTTAAAAGAAGTTTTTGATTATGAAAATAACAAGGAATGGAAGTTTGAAGGAACCATTCCCGCGGTTATTGATTTTTATGCTGATTGGTGCGGGCCCTGTAAAATGGTAGCTCCAATCATAGAGGAACTTTCTAAGGAATACGAGGGGAAGGTGAACTTTTATAAAATAGATACGGAAGCAGAACAGGAACTTGCAGGAGCTTTTGGTATCCAGAGTATTCCTTCACTGTTATTTATTCCGGTTGATGGAAAACCACAGATGGCAGCTGGCGCGCTTCCAAAGGATACGCTGGTGGATGTTATCGAAAAAGAATTACTCGGTACAAAATAATACATATTCAAGAATGTATACCAATCTCCCGCTTCCTGTTAATCTGGGAAAGCGGGAGTTTTTTATTAATCTTTCCTCCCTGCTATTGAACGAGTACTGGTAGAATGTCTTTTAAAGGACTTCTTTTAACACCCAGAGCGGAATGGACAATACCTCCGGTAATGAGAGATAAAACAATTTCGGCAATAATAACAGGATTTTTATCATCGTCCAGGATTTTACTCAAGGCTTCTTCCAGCATACTTTGCCATTCTCCATAAGCGGTCTGTATTCTTTTCTTCAGTATCTTATTATGGCTTATGGCTTCATAAATCAGGTATATGTGTAATTTTCCCCGTGTAGTAGTTTTAAACATAGTTTTAAAGACTACCGAAATGATTTCCGCTGGGCTTGAGTTATTATCATGTTCCTTTACCCATTTTATAAGTTTTGTCGAGAGCTTTTTCATATAGATATCTGTTACATCAAAAATAAGGTCCGATTTCGTCTGATAATAGTAGTAAAGGGTTCCTTTGCTTATATGGATGGCTTTTGCAATATCCGCAAGGCTTGTTTCATGAGCTCCCTGTTTAATGAATAATTTTGTTGCGGCTTCAATTATCCGCTGTTTGTTATCTATACCCGCGTAATCAAGTTTGCTCTTTATCATTTTCTGATTTCCTTTTGGTCTGTCTGTGGTTACACTAGTAAGAGTTGGGCGCTACGTCAAGGTGGAAAGAGAAGTTTGTCGGTCGATAACCGATAAATTTAGATGAAAAGATAAAATGTCTTGCTATTCATCCTTGTATTTCATAAAATCAGGTTACTTTAATGTGCGTTTGGTATTTATCAGATTTTTCCGGAGGATTGAAGTTGGGAAATGATACGAAAGATGAAATTGAAATAATTCGCGAAGTATTCACTTATATTAATCGATTCAAGAATGCAATTTTTGTTATTAAAATAGATGCGGATGTGATAGATGATACCTATTTTCCTGTGCTTCTTAATGATCTGGCTACTCTTCACAGTGCCGGTATACGAATAATTATTATCCCGGGTGCACGTAAACAGATAAATGAAGTGTTGGAACAGTATGGTATCCATTCTGAATTTCCCAACGGTATCCGTATTACTACTGAAGAAGCAATTCCTTTTGTAAAAATGGCTGCATTCGATGTTTCCAACAAAATTATGACCGGCCTGGCCGGACTGCAGAAAAATGCTCTGGTAGGTAACTGGATTCGTGCGAAAGGAATAGGTGTTATTGATGGAATTGATTACGGATATTCCGGTAAAGTGGATCGCGTACTCCTTAAACCCCTCAGTAAAGTCCTGGAAGAATCATTTATACCGATTGTTCCGGTAATTGGATGGAATCCTGTTGGGAGGTCATATAATCTTTCATCCTCCGAACTGGCATTGAGAATAACCGAAGCTGTACATGCGGAAAAACTCTTTTTTATCACTTCAGAGGAAACACTCAATGTAAAAGACTTTGTTATCCCTCACTCTGCTGTTGCTGCTCCCGATGGTAGAATATCCCGAATGGATCAGGAAGCCGGAGAGAAATTTATCACTTTAAATTCTGAAAAGAAGGTGCCTTTAAAAACTTTTAAAGAGGCTCTCGATGGCATACGGAGAGGGGTCAGGCGAGCGCATATCATAAACAGCCGGGAGAAAAAGGGAATACTTGCTGAGATTTTTTCAAATCTTGGTGTTGGCACCATGATTTACAAGAATGAGTTTGACCGTATCAGAGCAATGAAAACGGATGATATTCCTGATGTACTCAGGTTAATGCAACCGCTTGTTCAGGATGGAATTCTTATTCCCCGGGATAAACAGACTCTCCAAACGGAATGTAATACTTTTGTTGTTTATGAAATTGACGAACGCATTCATGGTTGCGCATCTTTACAGGAGTTTGATGAAGGGGTAGGGGAAATTGCCGCCGTTGCAGTTGATTCAGAATACGAAAAGCTGGGCCTTGGTGGTAAACTTATTTCTTTTCTGATGATAAAAGCCAAAGAGAGAAAATTAAAAAAACTCTTTCTGTTAACAACCAGAACAGCTGACTGGTTTGAATCCCGCGGGTTTCATCCCGGCAGTCTTGATGATTTACCGGGGGGAAAACGTTCTCTGTATAATTTTAAACGAAATTCACTTATTATGGTTATGGACTTAAATAATGAAACTGATTCCGGCGGCTAAAATCCCTGCTGCAAGGGCATAGTAATCCCGGGTAGAGAGTTTCTTTAAGGTGAACGTTTTATTATCTGAATAACATCGCGATTCCATGGCAAAAGCTGTTGTTTCCGCATTTTCAATGATACCGTACATAAGGGGTAGAATAAGTGAGTGGATTTTTTTTACAGGATTTCGTTCCGATTTAATGCAACGGGATAAACGAGCATCTTTTATTTCGCGTGTTTTACTCAGGAGATCCGGGATAAAGGTAATAGTTAAACGAATACGGGTAGCCACACGAGCTGCGGAAATAAAAGGGACAGGTTTTAAGAAGGCATAAACAGCTTTTTCTATTTCTTCAGGCAATGTCGTTGCTATAAGGGTTATTCCAAGAAATATTGTTGAGTTAAATCGAAGAGCGGCGAGGAGAGCTTCTCCTGTCTTTCTCCCGGCGGCATAGGTAGCAATCGCAATCAGGAGAGTGAGAATCAGAATACTTCTCATCTGGGGTATTAAGTATTTAAGAGCGTAACTGCTTACGGTAAAAAGAATGAGAATGCATAATGAAAGGAAAAAAAGACCTCCCGCAGAGACATGGTAGACAAGGATTGTGAAGAGCATTAATAACGGGAATTTTATCCGTGCGTCAATTGATTTAAGAAATGTTTTCTTTGCTGTGTAATGAAAGAGTTCTACTTCAGCCATGACATTCTTTCCAGTATTTTTTTTGGAGATTCTTTCCCAATATCTCCAGGGATACGAATATCATACTTATGAGCTTTATACAGTGCGAGTTCAGGAATATCATTACAAACAATTCTACCCTGATCCAGAATAATAAGTCTGTCAGCATGGTAAAGAATTTTATCAAGTTCATGAGTAATACAGATAATTGTATGACCGGCTGAGTGAAGCTTCAAAATCTGTTGTAGTATCTGTTTAACTCCGGGAAAATCCAGATTGGTAAAGGGTTCATCAAGAATAATAACCTCCGGATCCATAGCAAGAACACCGGCTATAGATAATCTGCGTTTTTCTCCTCCCGAGAGGGTCCGTGTATTATGGTTAATCTTTTCAATGAGATGAACATCCCGAAGCGCGTTAGTCACCAGATTTTTTTGTTTTGAATCACTGAAATTAAGATTTTCAGGTCCGAAAGAAACATCCTGTCCTACTGTTTGGCTGACAATTTGATTATCAGAGTTCTGAAAAACAACGCCAAGCTTTTGCCGGACAGTAAGTATATCTTTAAAAATTGAAACATCTTTAAAAAAGACCTCACCATCATCAGGTCGGTAAAGCCCGTTAAGGTGACGCATCAAAACACTTTTTCCTGAACCGTTTTTTCCTGAAATAATAAGAAATTCGCCTTCAGAAACAGAGAAGGAGATATCTTTAAGAGCTACAGTTCCGTCTGGGAACCGTTTTGTAAGATTTCTTACCTCAAGGAAAGACATTTTCCCTATTTTTCCGTATTTGCTTCGGTTAGTAAAAAAGTATCTATTACCGGATGAAGCCATCGGGCCAATGGGATAATGGCGGCAATTTTAAGAATATCCGGGAGAATAAAGGGGAGTAATCCCACTGAGAGTGCCTTTACCCACGAAAGTTTTAAACTAACTTTCAGCCATGGAACACCAACAATATAGACAACGGCGGCACCTGCAAAAAGACCAGAGAGAAGGAACCAGACAGATTTTTTATTTCTTTCCACTATCAGCCCGGTAAGATAGACAGCGGGAAGATAACCTAAGAGATAGCCTCCCGTCGGTCCAAAAATAATACCAAGGCCGCCTGTTCCATTGTGAAAAATCGGAAGTCCCAATGCCCCCAGAATAAGATAGGTAGCAACAACGGCAAAGCCCCTGGATTTGCCCAGGAGTACCCCGGCAAGGAGAACAAAGAAATTTTGAAGCACGACAGGAACCGGTCCTACAGGAACAGCTATATAGGCTCCAACAGCGGTAAGGGAAGTGAAAAGTGCTATAAGAACATTTGAACGTATTGAGTTCTGGGATTTCAAATCTTTGTTCCCCTTCTAGTTAAGAGGTACGAGCGATTCGATTTTTTCGAGAAGATCAAAAATTTCAAAAGGTTTTGCAAAAACAGCATCCACCTTAAATCGTTTTGCCAACTCCTGAATGGAATCATTTGATGTTTCTACTTTCCCGGAAATAGCAATCCGTTTGATAAGAGGATACATTCGGTGAATATCAATTATTGTTTCAATCCCCCCTTTTTCAGGCATAATGAGATCTATAATAATAAGGTCAAATATTTGCCTGCCAAGGCATTCAAGTGCTTCTTTCCCATTTGATGCTTCAGTAATTTCATAACCTATTCGCACTAAGCTTTTTCCGATCATTTTTCTCATGAGTTCATCATCATCAACGATAAGTACTGCCGCCACAAATTGCTCCAAAAAGATAATATTTTCTTGTAGTATGAGTTCCATGATACTATACTAAAAAGAGAAATTATGCAAATTCAATTTGAAGTAGTAGAGGGGAAACAGTTTATGATGAACAGTTTTAATAGTGCCATTGTCATTGTAGATGTCCAGAATGATTTTTGTCCCGGAGGTACTCTGGAAATTGATAAAGGTGATGTGATTGTACCGGGAATAAATATCCTTCTGGAAAAGGATCTTTTTAAGAAGGTGGTTTTTACAGCGGATTGGCATCCTGAAAATCACGTCTCTTTTGCGTCTGTCCATGGAAGGAAGCCGCTGGAAATTATTGAAACAAAAACGGGCCTTCAAACACTATGGCCGGATCATTGTGTAATAAATTCCGGGGGGGCGGAATTCCATCCACTTTTAGCTGTTGGACGTGGGAATCTTATTATTCGCAAAGGTACGGACCCAAAGCTTGATTCTTACTCGGCCTTTTTTGAGAATGATAAGATAACGCCAACCGGTCTTAATGGATATCTCAATGATCATTCAATAACAGATCTCTACATTTGTGGTCTTGCATTTGACTGGTGTGTTTTTTTCAGTGCTATGGATGCGGTAAGCTTAGGGTTCACAGCCTTTGTTATTGAGGATTTATCCAGGGCGGTTAATTTTCCCGAAGGTTTTCAGGATGAAAAGCGGGAGGAGATGATTAAAGCGGGGGTAAAGATTATTCAGGTTTCTGATTTGGAGTAATTATAACCCTAACAAATCGTGGATTAAAAAAAGATTTTGTTGATCTCCTTCTTCTTCATGATAATGGCATCCCATTGAAAAAAGCACTGGATCATTTCTGTAAAATATATGGTAATGCAGGTCTTTTCTTGCTATTAGAAGTTTGGCCTGGTTTGAGGATGCTGAATCCGAACCGGATCCTATATTTATTAATGGATGGGTCTGGTCAGATGTTCGTTATTGTATGGAGAAGCTTGTTGAGGATATAATTAGGTAAATCTCCAATTTTTTTCTGTATTTTTTCATTTAAATATAATATGATGTCCTTACCAATTATATCGTAAGGAGAGTGTAATCGTGTTGAAAACTATCAGCCGTGCTGTCAGAGAAGAAGCAAAAGATATTGTACAACGTATTGGTTCTTACCGGGAACAGGTGATCCCCCTTCTTCAGGAAATTCAACTAAGGTATAGTTATCTGTCCGAAGATCTTGTAGAAGCGGTCGCAGAAGAAATTGATGTACCTGTCGCTGATATGTATGGAGTAGCAACGTTCTATTCCCAGTTCAGATTCACACCAATGGGTAAGCATCTGATAAAACTCTGCAAGGGGACGGCATGTCATGTTCAGGGTGCTGATATTCTTTTCTCATCCTTATCAGAAGAACTTCTCCTGGAAGATGAAGGGACGACAGATGATATGGAATTTACTCTTGAAACGGTAGCCTGTCTGGGCTGTTGTTCTCTTGCGCCGGTTATGATGGTTGACGGTAAAGTTTATGGCAAGTTAACATCCTCAAAGGTAAAAAAAATAATAAAAGGATACAGAGATGGAAAAAACTAGGCTTTTTGTTGGTCTCGGTTCCTGCGGTATTGCTGCCGGTGCTCAGGATATTTATGACTTCTTTCAAACGAGAGTAGAGCCCGCGAAAACAGATCTTGAAGTAACCTCATGTGTGGGGATGTGTTATGCTGAACCGATAGTTGAGGTGGAACATCAGGGCAAAAGAATTAGATATGGCTATGTGGATGAAAAATTTGCCAATGAGATTTTAGATTCCCTTAAGGAAGGAAAAATCCCGGAAAAAAATATAATAACGACTACTGAATCAGGAAAAGCATATCTCGACCGTCAGGTCAGAATAGTCTTGGAAAACTGCGGTATTATAAATCCGGAAAAGATAGATGAATATATTGCCGCGGAGGGGTATAAGGCTATTAAGAAAGTTTTAAATGAATATACCCGGAAGGAAGTTGTTGAGCTGGTAAAGAAATCGGGTCTTAGGGGAAGAGGCGGTGCAGGATTCTTAACCGGCCAGAAGTGGTCTTTCCTTGCAGGTGCAAAGGGAGACAGAAAGTTCCTCGTGTGTAATGCTGATGAAGGTGACCCCGGGGCATTTATGGACCGGAGTGTTCTTGAGGGTGACCCCCATAAAGTTATTGAAGGTATGCTTATAGCATCATACGCGACAGGCGCCCGGGAAGGGGTTGTGTATTGCCGGGCGGAGTATCCTCTGGCAATAAAGCGCCTTAACAAAGCTATTCATGATGCCGAAGACCGAAATCTTCTCGGTGACCATATTTTGGGTACTGATTTCTCTTTTTATCTCCATGTGAAGGAGGGGGCCGGAGCATTTGTATGCGGAGAAGAAACTGCTCTTATGGCCTCAATTGAAGGAAAGCGGGGGATGCCGCGGCTGCGTCCGCCTTTTCCTGCTGAGTCCGGAATTAAAAACTCACCGACAAACATTAATAACGTGGAAACGTATGCTAATGTTTCTTACATTATCCTCAATGGCGCGGATGCGTACAGCAAATACGCATTCAAAAAAAGCTATGGGACAAAGGTCTTTGCGCTTGCCGGTAAAATAAAGAGAGGTGGATTGATCGAGGTCCCCATGGGGCTTACTATTAAAGAAATTGTTGAGGAAATAGGTGGAGGTACCGATTCGGGAAGGCCTGTAAAAGCCGTGCAAATGGGAGGGCCTGCCGGAGGATGTATTCCGGC
>CAYSXD010000029.1:12284-15362 GCA_964434925.1 uncultured Spirochaetaceae bacterium | reverse complement strand
TCATCGGTGCTGTTGTTCTTCTTTTATCATCAGGGATCATGGGAGCAACAATAGGTATGATCAGTGCTCCGAACGGGCCTGTTACCATACTGCTTTCAGGGCTCATCGTTAAACTGGCACCCACCCATTCCACAGCGGAAATGCTTGTTGTTTTTAGTGCGGTACTGTTTTTTACCGGTATTTTCCAAATTATATTCGGAGTCCTTAAAGGCGGAGAACTGATAAAGCTTATTCCGTATCCTGTTGTTGCAAGTATGATTTCTGCAATAGGAATATTAATGATAAAGTCACAAATCAAACTTATTATTCCGGACAGCTCTGTTGAAGGGTGGTACCAGTATATTCCTTTAATTGTTACAGCCTCTACTCTTATCTCGGTTTTTCTTTTTAAGAAATATTTTCCAAAACTGCCTTCCGTACTTATGGGAATGATTGTTGGAATTGTTCTCTATCCGCTTCTTGTCATTTCGGATAAAAGCCCCAATCCCCACTGGGTTATCGGAACACTTCCCCGAATTGAGTTTAACAAGATCATACACCGTTTTGACGGTGTGGATTTTGCATCGCTTCCATGGGAACTCATCATAACCTCGGCTCTTGCGTTAACCGTCCTTGTCATGATTGACTGCCTCCTTACCGCCCTTGTTGCGGATACCCAGACTACCATGCGGCATAATTCCAAAAAAGAGCTTATTGCCCAGGGAATTGCCCAGATGGTTATCGGTTTTACAGGCGGTGTCGGCGGCGGCGGGACGAAAGGATCGACCCTTGCAAATACGATGGCCGGCGGAAGAAGGTGGAGCCCGGTTTTCGCGGCAGTCATCATTCTTTTAATGTCCCTCTTTGGAAGAGGCATTGGGTCTTTTCTTCCCCTTTCAGCGCTTTCCGGTGTTATCATTTATATTGGGTTAAAAATGATAAACATAAATATAATTCTCTGGCTGAAGGATAAACGAACGAGAATTGATGCGATAAACGCACTTCTTGTTATTGTTGCGACAATATTTCTCGATGTTACGAGGGCCGTCGGGCTGGGAATGATTTTTGCAGTCATAACGTTCCTTCGAAGGGAAATAACACGGTCTTTGATCAGACGGCAGACAACCATGTATGAATATCCTTCGCCGCGTAAAAGAAGTATAAAACATCGAACCATTCTTGCGGAGCACAGTGATAAAGGGCTCTTAATAGAACTTCAGGGGGACCTTTTTTTTGCAACGACCGATCAGCTTTACAGAAGAATAATAAAGCGGTTAAATGGGCGGTTAATTATTATACTCCATTTTCGCCGGGTTCTTTCTATTGACATGAGCGGTATGGTCCTTCTTATGCAGCTTACACAGCTAGCCCGAAAGAGAGGGACGGAAATTGTATTCTGCCATATGCATAAGCGTCTGGGATTCGGGAAAAAAATGAAGCGGGCATTTGTACTAATCGAAAGCAAACAGAAGATAGATGTAAAAATATTTCATTCCACGGCACGGGCACTGGAGTACGCTGAGGACAAGATTTTGAGAAATGTGTACAAGGATAAGGACTACCGAATAGCCGATTCTGTTTCCTTTGAGGAAAATGATTTGTGCAGAGGTTTCAAAAAAGAGGAAATAAATTTACTTTTAAAATTTTCCGTAAAAAAAGATTTTAATGATAAAGATGTAATTGTCAAAAGAGGAGAGGAAAGCAGTTCCCTCTATTTAATAACATCCGGTTTTGTGGAACAACGGCTTTATTACGGAAATGTTTCGTATAAAATACTTGCAAAATATTCACCGGGTACCTATTTTGGGAAACAGACATTTTTTAATCCGGGGCCAATTTCTGCAACCTTTACCACTGTGGGTCAGACAACAGTATATAAAATTCGCAGGAATGATATTGAGAAAATATCAAATGAAGAAAAGAAACAATTCTGCTTTGATTTTCTTTTTTCCATTGGAAGAAAACTCTCGAAGGAATCTGTCCGTCTTATTTCCGAGATACAGAGACTGGAAGCACTGTAGAAAACAGCTTCACGGAGAAATTCGATGTACCGTGCCGCAGATACCGATTTTATAGCATATCTGCATGTTATTAAAGCAAAATAGAGTATAAGGCAGTGATGAAAAAAAAAGAAAAAGAAAAGAAACAGTCTAAGAAAGGAAACTCTTCCCTTGTATCTGATTTTTTTGGAGGGTTTACCGGTGCGGTTGCTGTTCTTCCCCAGACAATAGGCTTGAGCGTGCTGCTTTTTACAGCCATGGGAATGAAGGCTTCCGATGGAGCAATGGCAGGACTCATCGGTGCTGTTGTTCTTCTTTTCTCATCAGGGATTATGGGAGCAACAATAGGCATGATCAGTGCTCCGAACGGAGCGGTTACAATAATGCTTTCAGGTATTATCGCGAAAATGATACCAACTTATTCATCAGCTGAAATGTATGTTGTTTTCAGTATGGTATTACTGTTATCAGGAGTTTTTCAGATTGTTTTTGGCCTTCTTAAGGGTGGAGAACTGATAAAGCTTATTCCGTATCCTGTGGTAGCAAGCATGATTTCTGCTATAGGTATTGTTATGATCAAATCACAGATAATGCAGATTCTTCCTGAATCGCCTATATCAGCGTGGTCCGGATATATTCCTCTAATTATTACATCTGTTACCGTAACAGCCATATTTCTCTTTAAAAAGTTTTTTCCTAAGCTCCCATCTGTTCTTATGGGGCTGCTTACCGGAATTGTTCTCTATCCCCTTCTTGTCATTTCGAATAAAAGTCCCGATCCCCACTGGGTTATTGGTACACTTCCAAAAATTGAATTTAACAAAATTATACATCGTTTTGACGGTGTGGATTTTGCATCGCTTCCCTGGAAGCTTATTATAACCTCCTCTCTTGCTCTGGCGATTCTTGTTATAATTGACTGTCTTCTTACCGCACTTGTGGCGGATACCCAGACAATGACGAGGCATAATTCCAAAAGAGAGCTTATTGCCCAGGGAATTGCCCAGATGATTATCGGTTTTATAGGTGCTGTCGGCGGTGATGGAACAAAAGGATCGACCCTTGCAAATACTATGGCCGGCGGAAGAAGGTGGAGTCC
>CAYSXD010000029.1:0-12274 GCA_964434925.1 uncultured Spirochaetaceae bacterium | reverse complement strand
GGGAGAATAGGTAGCCAGGGGGAAGTGGATACGAGGGTAGGGCACCAAGTTGGTCTGGAACTCTGTCAAATCCACATTCAGGGGGTCGGCGGAAGAAGGTGGAGTCCCGTTTTTGCAGCTGCCATTATTCTTATAATGATGCTTTTTGGAAGAGGCGTCGGAGTTTTTCTCCCCCTTTCCGCTCTCTCGGGAGTTATCATATATATTGGCCTCAAAATGATAAATGTGACGATGCTTTCATGGGTAAAAGATAAGCGGACGAGAATTGATGCGATAAACGCACTTCTTGTTATTGTTGCGACGATATTTCTTGATGTTACCCGGGCCGTCGGGCTGGGAATGATTTTTGCCGTCATAACGTTTCTTCGAAGGGAAGTAACTCGGTCTTTGATCAGACGGCAGACAACAATGCATGAATATCCTTCGCCGCGTAAAAGAAGTATAAAGCATCGAACCATTCTTGAGGAGTACAGTGATAAAGGGCTCTTAATAGAACTTCAGGGGGATCTCTTTTTTGCAACGACCGATCAGCTCTACAGAAGAATTGTAAAACGCCTTGACGGTCGGATCATTATTATTCTGCATTTTCGGCGGGTGCTTTCCATCGATATTAGTGGCATGGTCCTTCTTATGCAGCTTACACAGATTGCCCGGAAAAAGGGAACTGAAATTGTATTCTGCCATATGCATAAGCGTCTGGGTTTTGGGCGCAAGATGAAAAAAGCTTTTGCTCTTATAGAAAGTAGAAATAAGGTTTCAGTAAAAATATTCCATTCAACCGCCCACGCTCTGGAATATGCTGAGGACAAGATTCTGAGGCATGTGTACAAGGATAAGGACTACAGAATAGCAGATCCTGTATCCTTTGAGGAGAATGATTTGTGCAGCGGACTTGGGAAAGATGGAACTGACCTGCTTTTGAGTCTGTCGGTAAAAAAAGAGTATGATGGTAAGGATGTCGTTGTGAGCAGGGGAGAGGAAAGCAGTTCACTCTATTTGATAACGTCCGGTTTTGTGGAACAACGGCTTTATTACGGAAATGTTTCGTATAAAATACTTGCAAAATATTCACCGGGTACCTATTTCGGAAAACAGACATTTTTTAATCCGGGGCCAATTTCTGCAACCTTTACCGCTGTGGGGCAGACAACAGTATATAAAATTCGCAGGAATGATATTGAGAAAATATCCAATGAAGAGAAAAAACAGTTCTGCTTCGATTTTCTTTTCCCAATAGGAAAAAAACTCTCAAAGGAATCCGTACGGCTTATCTCGGAAATACAACGGCTGGAAGCACTATAGGGGGTAAGCGTCTTCTAAAATGGTCCCGGACTCTAATATAATGAGCCCTGTATGTAAGACAGCAAAATAAGTGAATTAAGGTGTAACTGCACCTGCCGAAAAGAGGATGCCCCATTACGTAAACCGGGCTTCACATTTATTGCGGATCTGTTAAAGCAATTTCTCCTGAATCAACAACCACCTCCAAAGAGGGTGGCTTCAGCTCCGAGTGAAAAGTGAAGTTAATCTTTTAAAGATCATTGAGTATAAAAATACACAATGCACGTTGACGCAGTCAGATAAAAGAGATTAGTATTGCCGGACGAAACGTATAAAAGAATGGTGCTGATTGTTCAGCAAGAGGTGTATTAAATGAGGAAAGACAAAAAACTGAGTCTGGTTGAAGTAATTGCCATGGCGGTCGGTACCATGATTGGTGCCAGTATTTTTACAATTTTCGGCTTCGGCGCAAAAGTTGCCGGACAAAACCTTCCTGAAGCTTTTTTGCTTTCGGGAATATACGCACTGGCAGTTGCTTATTCTTATTCCATACTCGGATCGAAGATAATTTCCAATGCCGGGCCCATTGCCTTTATATTAAAGGGAATAGGAGATAACGTCCTTACCGGAGCACTAAGTATCCTGATGTGGCTGACGTATGTGGTTTCAATTTCTCTCTTTGTAAAAGGGTTTGCAGGTTATTTCCTTCCACTTGTGCACATTGGTTCAACAGTTTTTACTGTCGGGGCTGTCGAGGTAATCGTTATTCTCTTTTTTATCTCTCTTAATTTTTTCGGGAGCAAAGCTGTCGGTAAAGCCGAGTTCTATATCGTTCTTGTAAAACTTTCAATTTTACTGGTTTTTATTTTCGGCGGATTCCTGACCATTAAGGGGAATGCTGTCAGACCGAACTTTCATGAGCCGCATATTAATGGTCTGCTCAATGCTTCCATAATCTTTTTTCTGTCGTATATGGGGTTTGGACTTATTACAAACACGTCTGAGAATATAAGGAATCCGAAAAAAAACATACCTCTTGCCATTTTCATCAGTATTTTTATTGTAATGATTGTCTATGTGCTGATTTCATTGGTTACATTGGGGAATTTACCTCTGACAGATATTGTCAAGGCTCAGGAAAATGCTCTTGCTGAAGCCGCCAGACCTTTTCTTGGGACTTTCGGCTTTTTACTGATATCCATTGGTGCTTTGTTTTCGATTTCATCAGCCTTGAATGCTACCCTGTTTGGCGGTGCCAATATCGCTTATTCTCTGGCGAAAGACGGAGAACTTCCCGCAACGTTTGAAAGGAAAATATGGTTTAAGTCAACCGAGGGACTGTATGTAACTGCCGGACTTGGGCTTGTCTTTGCTTTGTTTTTTAATATGAGCGAGATTGCTACCATTACGAGTACTGTTTTTACCGTTATCTATATATTTGTTTTATTCTCTCACTTAAAATTACGTAAGGAATTCGGAGGGAACAGAGTACTCCTTGTTGTCAATCTCACTGTTCTTCTTATTGTTTTCGGAGCATTGATGAGGTATCAATGGCAGACGCATAAAAATGCATTTTTTGCCAGTGTCCTTACGTTCGGTGGTGCTCTGGTAGCAGAATATTTATATCGAAAGATAAAAAACCGCTCATTCCATAAATCGGTTTCATGATTTAAATTTTATTATATTCTCGAATCCTATTTGGGAGGAATGGGAGAAGTTACCCAATAGTGCTTTAACAGATGTAATTTCGTAGATTAAATTAACAAAATAATCACATGCTCAGTAGTTACGAGGTGGTTTCTCTCTATAGCAGCAGCTGTTTTGGCAAGAGGATTATCCTTTCACAATAAACCGCCAGAACATTGATGGAAAGCAATAAACGATTCATCTGTGAATATTGTTTTCTGGGGTGGTGGTGTAGATACACAGCATACCCTGCCTTTCGGAACTCCGGAGAAAGTACGTGCTGAAGTTATTAAGCGTCTTTTTGCATTCTCATCTTTACATCCTCAATAGTCCCTGAAAATGGTCCCGGGCTCTCCATCTTTATTGAGCAGAGAGCTGCTGCATAACGGACAGATTCTTCCGGATTATGATTAAGTCTCCAGGCGAGGTAGGCTGCGAAAGTTGTGTCGCCCCGTCCGGTTCTTCCCGAAAGGTTGGCTGATGTGAATGGAGCTCTGTACATTTTTCCATCGACAAGAACCAGAACCTCAGTATTGTGTGTTACCATAACTTCCTTTGCGCCCCATGATGCGAGAATAAAGGCTGCTTTTTCTCTGTCTGTTTCACCGGTTAATATTTCAGCTTCCGCAGCATCTGTTTTCAGATATGTAATAAAAGGCAGAAGTTCCTTCCTGGACTCCCAGTTCCTGAATAGAAGTTCTCCTTTTTCGCTGCACCGGAGTACCCCCTGTGCATCAATTCCTACCTTACCTTTTTTAACCAGAAAAGGAATGAACTCATCGGGAATTTCACCGTGGAACAAACCGGCAAGATGATAAATGGTACTGTCAGTTTCAGGCATGCTTTCTATCGTAAAAGAATTCGCCTGTGAGAGCAGTGTGACCCTTCTTTTTTCTTTATCAGCCGAAAAATATTCATTTCTGATACTTGTTGTCTCTTTTGAATCCAGTCTGGTTACATGCACTCCATTTGTTCTCATCCCGTCCAGATCCTTTTCCGCGTCTTTGGAAGCCCGTGTAAATACCTGTACTCTTTTGCCTGAACGCGCAGCTGCAATGGATGAATATTCAACAGCCCCGCCTATCAATCTAATTTCGTTTTCTTTGTAGATCATAATATCTCTGGAAATATGGCCTATCATTGTTATCTCATATCTCATTTTATATTCCTCGTTTATTGTAATTAATAATTGGGATGAACTCTTTTTCCTTTGTTGGAAATCTCTTTAATGATTTTTACGAATCGTTCAGGTGCATCAATCACAAACCATCTGATTCCCAGAGATAAAAGGTAGGAAAGGGACTTATTATCAAAATTAAAAGGGCACACCATTAGCTGCACATTATTTCTGCTGGTTTTATCTACTGCTTCCAGTAAAAAATCTTTTTCAAGTTTATATATGATTTTCCCTTTTCTTTTTCCGGAGTGCAGATGAAGCTGAATCTGTGTTAATCCTTTAAATTGTATATTATACAGAGAATAAAAGGTTTGTTTTATCTTCTTTTCACTTCCGCTTAACCATGTCATGGTTCTGGCATCCGTATATAGTTTAGATAAAACATTACATTTCCTAATATCTCTATGTACAAAAATAATTTGTTTTTCAACTTTGTAGTCTCGTATCATTTCAAGAAGGGATGCATAGTCAAGATTCTTGACATCAAGATACAGTTGTCGTGTATTATTTTTCCGGAGTTCAATGAATGCTTCAGAAAGGGTAGGTACATGTTCTCCTTTAAAATCTTTGCAAAAAGTAACTCCGGCATCCCACTTTTTAATTTCCTCTGCTGTAAGTTTTTTTATTTTTTTAAACGCGATTCTAAATGGAGCATTGGTTGTACGTCTCAAGCTGTTGTCATGGATGCAAACCATTTTGTCATCACGGGTTGTTCTAACATCCACTTCCGGTATAGCTCCATTAATATTCCATGAATACCGGTAAGCGGCCATAGTATTTTCCGGCCGCTCCAGTATTCCCCCACGGTGTGATTGAAAAAAAATTGTATTATTTAAAAGACCTTGCATTCTTTATTTCCATAAAAGTGAAAGTTCAGTTTCTTTATCAAAGAACTGCAAAGTTTGTACATCAAATTCAAGATTTATTCTATCGCCGGACTTGATCTTCAGTGAAGGATCTTCAAGAAAATGTAAAATTAAATCCCCAATTTTGCAAAGAACAAGACTGTCTCTACCCATTGGCTCAACTATATCAACAACTGCTTTAATACCATTTTCTCTGGTAATATGAATATCCTGTGGGCGGATACCCATTCTTATAATACCATTATTCGTTATTGGTTTTCTATTCTCCGGGATCTCTATGGAGGAATTTGAACCGAAGAGAGCTAATAAATTTCCATTCTCTTCTTTTAATTCTACATCAAAAAGATTCATGGGCGGGTTGCCTACAAACTGAGCTACAAAAAGTGTTTTTGGTCTATCATGTAATTCTTCCGGTTCTGTGAAAGCCTGCAGTACTCCGTTTTTCATAACAGCAATCCTGTCCGCCATAGTCATGGCTTCTACCTGATCATGCGTAACATAGATACTTGTAATTCCAAGTTCGTGTTGCAGCTTTTTAATTTCGCTCCGCATAGTAATACGCAGTCTTGCATCTAAATTGGATAGCGGTTCATCAAAAAGTAAAACTTCCGGTTTTTTTATCAGAGCTCTTCCCAATGCCACCCTTTGCTGCTGACCTCCGGAAAGCTGACCTGGTTTTCGGTCCATTAGATTACCAATTCCCATAATATCGGCAACTCTCTGAGCTTCTTGTCTCATCTCCTCTTTCGGTCGTTTTTTTAATAACAGGGGAT
Source organism: uncultured Spirochaetaceae bacterium (assembly GCA_964434925.1). Lineage (GTDB taxonomy): Bacteria > Spirochaetota > Spirochaetia > B11-G9 > B11-G9 > S145-15. The sequence continues at coordinate 6,491 of CAYSXD010000029.1, read as the reverse complement.
AAACAAGGTTCTGATATACGCTCATGTGTGGATAAAGAGCATAGCTCTGGAATACCATCCCAATATTTCTGTCTTTAGGGGCCCACTGGTTGACTGTTTCATCATTAAAAAGAATTGTACCTTCTGTTGGTTTATATATTCCTGCTATCATCAGCATTGTTGTGGTTTTGCCGCAGCCTGATGGCCCAAGCAGAGCAACAAACTCACCATCTTTGATATCGAGATTTAATTTTTGGACAGCAGTTGTCGGTCCAAAATTCTTTGTTAAATTATCTAGTTTTACTATCATTTTATCCTCTTTTTTTTAAGATGCGCCTTTAACACCGCCGCTAAAGATATTCAACAGATACTTTTGTGTAAAAATATAGAAAATTAATACTGGAAGGAGTTGAAAAAGTCCCACTGCAGCAAGTTCCCCGTAATTGACCGGAGCACTTTCTGTTAAAAGGTTATTTAGATATGTTGCTACCGTTGCTTTTGATGAACTTGTCATATATGAGTAGGGAATAATAAAAGAACTCCATCCCTGAATAAAAGAAAAAATTGAAAGTGCTGCGATTCCGGGTTTGATCTGAGGCATCATTATGTCCCTCCATGCACGAAATCTGGAGCAACCGTCTATCAGTGCGGCTCTTTCGATATCCCATGAAACATTATCAAAAAAACCTTTCATGAGCCAGATACCCAGGGGGAGCTGCATTCCGATACTGACAAGAATAACACCCCCGAGGGTGTTATAGCCAAGACCGCCAATAAATGGGATTCCATGACCTATTAATGGAATCTTTGAGATCCATCTCAGTACGAAATAGATTGCAATGAGCAGCGTAACGCTGGGGAAAGCATGAAGAACAAGGGTTAGTGAAAGAATGGTTTTTCTTCCCGGAAATTTCATTCTTGATAATGCATACCCCGTCATCGCAGAAACAAGTACAACACCGAGTGTTAATCCTACTGCAAGTATCATTGTGTTTAAGGTTACCAGCCATATTGCTTTATTGGATAGGAAATGCCAATTACTAAAAGTTAATCCACCAAAATGCCCATCCGGTCCAACAGGAAGCAGACCGTATGCTCTGGTGGAAAAAGTAGAAATTAAAATCCATAAAAATCCCAATATTATTGGAAGTGTAAGAATAGTAAGCAGGATAATGGGAGTGGTTTTGGAAAAAAATGTTTTTATTTTCATAGTTTTTCTCTTTTAAAGAACTTCGATTTTTGGTTCTTGAACTAATTCATTAAACTTAAAGAACCGCATATATATTATACCAAGTATAAGTCCGATGATTACCAGGAAGGCTGAAAGTGCCATTCCAAATCCCCATTGAAAATTTCCCCAGTAATTATTTAATGCTTTATGGTATGCCCAGAGAGACCATACTTCGGTACCGAACTCTCCATCAGTAAGTACTAAAATTTCCTTAAATGATGTCAGTAAGGATAGAGTTTGGTACGTTGTAACGAATAATAAAGGCCAGCGTAATGATGGAAGTATAATATATCTCACTCTCTGTATGAGGGTAGAGCCATCAACGAGGGAGGCATTCATCATGTCTTTGGAAATAGACTCAATAGCTGAAGTAAAAAGAATTATACCAAAAGAAGCACCTATGTAGCCATTCACCAGAACAATAAACAGAAAAGGTTTGGCAAGGAGCCAGTTCTCAGTTTGTAAACCAAGAGGTTTAAAAAAAATTTGATTTAGTACTCCATATGGTGAATCGGCAGCAAGAAATTGCCACATCATAACGTAGACAACAACGGGAGTTATTCTTGGTAAAAGCCATAAAGCCCGAAACAAGAAACCGGTAGATCTTTGTATGTGAGTTGTAAGAAGTGAAATTAGCAGTGCCATTCCTACATTGAAAAGTGTTAGAGTAACAATAACATATTTAATGGTCAGCCAGAGATGCTGAGGAGTTTCAGGGTGATGAATTATTGATATATAATTTTTAAGTCCTACCCAGTTCCAATGCTTAAATCCGGTGGCTGTGCTCATGTCAGTGGCTGATATAAAAAAGGTAATAATCACTGGTAAAACATAAAACAATGCAACAAGTAAAATAGTAGGTAATAAGAACCAGAACCAGGAATGCGCTGCTTTTTGTTTAATAAACTGAGGATCTAATTGTTCAGTTTTATTAGATATAGTCACGAAACTTTCTCCTGTATTAAAAGAATGCCGAATGGATAACCAGACGGCATTCCGGAATAATCTATTTCCTATTTAACAATAAGTGCATCACCGAGTTCAATCTTTAGTTGTTTTACAGCCTGTTCAGCTGCCTGTTCAGGAGTTTTTTCACCGGTTTCCGCGGCTACCATACCATCCCAGACAGAATCAAAGTACACGCCGTACATTACGTGGTTAGGCTGGTAGTAGTTGTATTTCAACATGTAGGTTACATTGGATATAAACTTATTATTTTTGTAAGGTCCGTAATTTATCTGGGAATTCAGAATACCAAGATGAGTACTGCTGTTTACATGTTTTGTGTTAATTTCTTTTGTAGTCATTTTTTCAATAAGTCTTAATACGTATGGAGTATCAGTTTTTGATCTTCCCGAAGCTTTCTCGGTTGTCATCATGTATACGAGAGGATGTGATAATGTTCCCCCCGGTTTCCCTTTAATGCCTGATGGCTCAAGAGCATATCCTATATTCTTAGCCAGATAAGCCTCACCACCTTCGTCTTTAACATAGTTCTGTGCCCAGTCTGCCCACATCCAGATACCACCGTTCCAGAATAAAGCTTTATTGTGAGTTACCGTATCGTGCCAGACCCTCCACTCTGTGCCTATATATTTTGCCGGAGTAATACCTGATGTTACACATTTTCGCTGAAACTCATACCATTTTAAAAGAGCATCCTTCACAACAACAAGCTTATCCGCTTTTGGATCATAAAGATATCCGCCATAAGAAAAATAGTACTGTAGAAAATCTCCACCTTTCCGTGGTCTATGCCAGTAACCATATCCTTTTTTAACAACACCGGTATCGACCGCTTTTTTTGCAGTTGAAATAAGATCCGCAAGGGTAAATTCTCCATTTTTTATTTTTTCAGGAAGAGCGGCAATTTGAGCGTCAGTCCATCCAAGTTTTTTTAGTAGTGGTTTGCTAAAAAACATTGGTCTTGCTTCGGTGTCCTGGGGAACAGCCCAGACTTTTCCGTGCCATTCACATGGAGTCCAAAGGCTCATAAAGACATCTGCAAACTCCGGTGATAGTTTTCTCATAGCATTCACACTGTCTGCCAGAGGCATAATATATTCAGCATTTGCCCATACCGGAACATCTTCATGACCGGAAAGAATAATATCCGGTCCGTCACCTGCATCAGCTGCAAGAGTAAATTTCTTTTTATAATCACCCCATGAAGGATTTTCATAGCTTGCGTCTACAACGACAGTTACCTTACTGCCTTCTTTTTTGAGTTCAGCGTTTAACACCTTTACCGCATCGTATGCAGCATCTGCTCTCATGTGTTCCACTTCATTCGCTCTGGCCCAGAGAGTTATTTTTACTTCCCTTGGCCCTGAGGACTTTACTTCACTCTTACCATTCGCAAAAACGGTGAAAGAGTTCAGCAGTAGAAGACCTGCCAGAAAAACTAATACACGTTTCATAAGAAACCTCCTAATGAATTTTCCGATTTAAAACCGGTTTACATATTTAAAAGGAAAAAATTCCCTAAATATCATAAATTAAATTTTTTAAATCTCTCGGTTTGTTGGTAGTAATCGAATAAACACCCATATCAATATATTTTTGCATTTCCGACTTTTTATCCACTGTCCAGACAGAAACTGGCATAAATCTGACGTGAGCATATTCAACCAATTCCGTTGTACAATATTGGTATGGAATGTTAATTCCGCAGCATCCTGCCTGGATAGTATGCCTGCATATTGTTTGGATGCACAATTCCATATTTGAATTCCAAAGGTTAACCAAAGAACTCTCAACATTGTATAATACCTGAAATTCAGGATGATTTTTAGTTAAATATGAAGCTCTTATCCATTCACAGCCGGAAACAAATACATGATTAACCATATTCGCCGCTTGAACTGTTTTTACGAGCGGTTCGATACTTGCATCATCTTTGGCATCAAGATTCAGGATTTTATTATTACTGCGTATTAGATTAAAAACTTCGCTAAGTCGTGTGATTTTATTTTCCGGATTATCAAAAAGTATTTCATTATTTTTTTCCATTGTGACCAGATCATCATAATCCAGCTTACCGATAGGAATAGAACTGCCGGAGACAGTTCTTATTTTGCTGTCATGTGCAAGAACAGCAATGTTGTCTTTTGTAGATCTGACATCAACTTCTATTACATCCGCATCTGCCTCTATCCCTGCCTGGACTGATAGGAGAGTGTTTCCCGGAGTTCCCTCACACCCTTCATGCGCTGTAATAAATGGTATTTGTCTGCTCATGGATATCTTTATAGCATGAGCAGTATGATATGTGCAAAAAAAAGATTATTCTATAAGGTATCTTGTTTTTACCTGATAAGAAATAGTGTATAATAAGCAAAGATAAGCTGTTAAGCTGTTCAAATGAGTGTCATTAAATATAGGCAATAGTAAGGAAGTATTTTTTATGGATATTACCTCAAAACATAGATTTAAACAGAAAGATCTGGTAATGAGCATATTTAAACTCTTTTCTGAAGAGTATGAAAGGGGGAGTTTTGGTTCAATCTGGGAAATTGTACTTCCTCTGGAAAAGGTGATAACTATCCTGAAAGAGAAATATTCTGTCAGTTATAAAAGCGGCCACTGGGTATGGGTACAGCTAAGCCGTTACGAAGAAGAACTGGGTGTTAAGCTTTTTAAAAAAGTAGCAACTAATAAAAACAGTAAAAAGTTCTCGATTTCCATTCATTATCCATTTGTAAACTTTTTTCAGAAGCAGCATCTCTATATAAGTGAGAAACTTAAAGTAGCAAATGGGACTTTCGATAAAATACAGGCATTCAAACAAAAGCTAAATAGTGCAAAACCGATCAGCATTTTCTTAGGGGCCGGTACCCTCTGTTATCACCTTTCAACAATTTTTGCGGAACGATCCTGGCAGAAAAATGCCAGATATTCTATACATACTAATAATTTAGGAGCTCTCAGTATCCTTACCGCACCAGGTATTAATTTTGATAATATTAACGTTTTGGTACCTGAAGGTTATGTAGATCAAATAACCAATACCATAGTAGGAGAGAGTAATGAGATATTCAGCACAACAGAATTTGATTTTATAATTCAGGGTACAAGTTGTGTATATAATGGGGATTTGTTTATCGAATCAAAGAAGGAGGTTATAAGAAAAGCAAAGGTATTAAAAGAGGCCAGAGGTGAGAAAATATTGGTTCTTACAAAGCATGAGTTTTCTGACAGACCCATAAAGGGTTCTGAAGCCTATGGAAATATTAAAGATTACGATTTTATTATTGTGCCAAAGAAACGCGTTGATTCTCCGATAAAGAAGAAATGCGAATCTATTTTTGAAGAATATAAAGAAAGTTTAATACCGGAAATTATCAATTGGAACTATGAGATTTATAAGGTTGTTTCCCAAACTACGGGCTTACGTCCGTAAGTTGTTTCAAAATTCTATCTTTTTAACCTTCCAGCTATGACTTCAATTAATTCCTCTGGATTTATATCCGGTTTTTCTATATTGGCATAGTTTTTACCATGTTGTAGAACTACAAATCTATCGGAAACATCGTACACTTCGTAAGCGTTATGGGAAATAAGAATTACCGAAAGTCCATTCTCTTTCGCTTCTTTTACAAGTTGGAGAACCCATTCGGTTTCGGTGACTGAGAGAGCCGCTGTAGGCTCATCAAGAATTAATAATTTTGCTCCAAAATAATTTGCTCTACCAATCGCTATTGCCTGCCGCTCTCCACCTGATAAAAAGTTTACTGTTTCGTGCATAGCACGAATATTTCTTAAGCCAACTTCTTTTAAAGATTTTGCGGCGATTGTATCCATTTTACTTTTATCTAAAAACTTAAAAAATAAAAATCCTTTTTGAAGTTCTCTTCCCATAAAAAAATTCCGTGAAATAGACATAATATTTACAAGGGCAAGATCTTGATATGCTGTTTCAATCCCAGCATCACGGGCATTTTTTGGAGAAATAAAATTAATATGCTGTCCATTAAAATATATACTACCGGATGCAATTCGGTTATACCCATTAAGCGATTTTATAAGTGTACTTTTTCCTGCACCGTTATCACCAAGCAAGCCGACAACTTCGTTCTTACCTACTGAGAAGTTGACTCCATTTAGAGCTGCAACTTTTCCGAATTTTACACTAATATCTTTCATATAAACTAAATTATCTTGAATTGGATCTTTTTTTTTCTCGTTTGTATTAATCATCCTACTACCACCCTTCTGATTTTAGTATTTAAGATCACCGAAAGTATAAGAAACCCTCCGATAAAAGCCTGATACCAGTAAG